>NZ_RZRX01000449.1:0-2677 GCF_003997405.1 Mesorhizobium sp. M2A.F.Ca.ET.042.01.1.1 | reverse complement strand
GTGATCCTCACCGTGTCGTTCATCATCGCCGGAACCGCCGAAGTCCTGCGCCATCGCGGCCTCGGCGCCGCGCGCCGCAATCCAGCCTAAAGCACAACAAAGAAGAGGAGAACGAAAATGACTGTACACCTGAAATCGATAACCGGCCGCAAGGCCCTGGCGGGTCTCGCGGCTCTGGCGATGGTGCTGTCGTCGACGGTCGCTTTTGCCGCCGACAAGCTGCAATATTTCACCTGGTCGGGTTACGAACTGCCGGACTTCAACAAGAGCTTCCTCGCCGCGCATCCGGACGGCGTCGAGGCGACGATCTTCGGCGACGACGACGACGCCTTCACCAAGGTCAAGGCCGGCTTCCGGCCCGACATCGCGCATCCCTGCTACGACAAGGTGGCGCGCTGGAACAAGGAAGGCCTGCTGCAGCCGATCGACACCAAGCGCATCAAGAACTGGGATTCGGTCTTCCCGGTGTTCAAGAACCTGCCCGATCTGCAGGCGGGCGACGGCAAGGTGTGGATGGTGCCGTGGGACTGGGGCAACACCTCGATCCTCTACCGCACCGATCTGGTGAAGAACCCGGAGGCGAGCTGGAACCTCCTGTGGGACAAGCAATATGCCGGCCGCATGGCGACCATCGACGCCGTGCACGACACGCCGATCGTCGCCGCTCTTCTGGCAGGCGTGAACCCCTTCGACATGACGCCGGACCAGATGGACAAGGTGGCTGCGAAGCTGCGCGAGCAGCGGCCGCTGCTGTCGAGCTACACCACCGACATGACCTCGGTCGAGCAGGCGCTGGCGAGCGGTCAGCTGGTCGCGGCGATGACCTGGAACGCGTCCGCCACCTCGCTCAAGAAGCAGGGCGTGCCGGTCGAGTTCATGAAGCCGAAGGAAGGCATGCTGACCTGGGCCTGCGGCTTCGTCATGCTGAAGGACGCCAAGAACGTCGATCTCGCCTATGACTTCATCAACAGCCGGCTCGACGCCGACTCGGGCAAGTTCCTCATCCAGTCCTACGGCTATGGTAGCTCGCTCTCGACCGCTTTCGCCGGCGTGTCGAAGGACGAGCTGGACAAGCTACAGCTGCCGGCCGATCCGGACGTGATGCTGAAGTCGACCATCTTCACCGGCCCGATGAAGCAGAATGACGATGTGGCCAAGATGTTCGAGAAAGTGAAGGCGGGCGGCTGAGCGGCACGACTCCCTTCTCCCCTTGTGGGAGAAGGTGGCCGCGAAGCGGCCGGATGAGGGGTGCTCCAGGGAACGAAAACGTCTCACTCCGCTGGAGCACCCCTCATCCGTCTCGGCGCTGTCGCGCCGATCCACCTTCTCCCACAAGGGGAGAAGGGGGAGCCCGGCGGCGCTGCGCCGCGTCAGTGGAGATACAACGAGGACCATTGCATGGACATTCTTGACGAAGCGGCGGCAAAGCCGAAAGACGATGCCGACATCCGCGTCGGCCGGCGCGTGCGGGCGCTCAGGCTCGAGCGTAACCTCTCGCTCGCCGAGCTCGCGGCCAAGGCCGGCATCTCCATCGGCGCGCTCAGCCAGATCGAGCGCGGCATGTCCTCGCTGCGCGTCAAGGTGATCTGGCCGCTGGCGGCAGCCTTGGACATAGAACCGTCGGCACTGATTACCGACGGCAACGAGGCGGTCAACGATCTCTATTGCGTGCGTGCCGACAAGCGTCGCGCGATCCCGGTGAAATCCGAAGGCATCGTCAAGGCGCTGCTGTCGCCGCCCGCCGCCACGCTCACCGGCATGCTGGTCACGGTCGAGGCCGGCGGCGGCACGGCGGAAGCCTACGCCCATGCCGGCCACGAATTCGGCTTCGTCATGGCGGGCGAGGTCGAGCTGGTGGTGGACGCCACCACCTATGTGCTGAAGGCCGGCGACAGCTTCGCTTTCAAGAGCACGCTGCTGCACGCCTTCCGCAACCCCGGCGCCGAGCGCTGCCAGATCCTCTGGGTCAACACGACCAAGCCGTCCGAGGTGCGCGATGGCGCCTGATGCGCTCGTTCGTCTCGAAAAAGTATCGAAAGTTTTTCCCGGTGGCGTGGTCGGCCTCGATGCCGTCGACCTCGAGATCGCTCCGGGCGAGTTCCTGACCTTGCTCGGTCCGTCCGGCTGCGGCAAGACGACCAGCCTGCGCGTCATCGCGGGGTTCGAGAGCCCCTCGAGCGGCAGCGTCCTGCTCGAAGGCCGCGACATCACCGACCTCAGGCCCTTCGACCGTCCGGTCAACACCGTCTTCCAGGACTACGCGCTGTTCCCGCACATGGATGTCGCGGCCAATGTCGGCTTCGGCCTGTCGTTGCGCAAAATGTCCGGCGCCGAGCAGGCCAAACGCGTCCGCGAGGCGCTCGACATGGTCGGCCTCGCCGATAAGCTGCGCGCCCGCGTCTCGGAGCTTTCCGGCGGCCAGCGCCAGCGCGTCGCTTTGGCCCGCGCCATCGTCTGCGAACCGCGCGTGCTTTTGCTCGACGAGCCGCTGTCGGCGCTCGACGCGCATCTGCGCGAGCAGATGCAAGTCGAATTGAAGCGGCTGCAATCGCGGCTCGGCACCACCTTTGTCATGGTCACCCACGACCAGACCGAGGCGCTGTCGATCTCCGACCGCATCGTCGTCATGAACAAGGGCCGCATCGAGCAGATCGCGCCGCCGGCCACGCTCTACGAC
>NZ_RZRX01000448.1:0-2679 GCF_003997405.1 Mesorhizobium sp. M2A.F.Ca.ET.042.01.1.1 | reverse complement strand
CTCGGCAGCGCCGGATCGGTCTTCAGCGCGCCAAAGAGCGGATAGGCGTCGTCGACGGCCTTGGCCTCGACCAGCGCCTGGTCGGAGCCGTCTTCCAGCCGCGCCATCGAGCGCATGCCGGAATTGAGCGACACCGTGCCGAGGCTCCTGATGAAGCCAAGCTCGACATCCGAAGCGCTGCGCTGGTTGACCTGGAAGCGCAGATCGCCGCCGAGCAGCGTCTGGCCCTGGTTGGCGACGCCGGCCGAGATCGCCTGCGCCACCGAATTGACGCCGCCGATCGCCGCGACGCCCAGCGCGATGCAGGCCAGGAAGATCATGAAACCCGACAGGCCGCCGCGCATCTCCCGCAGCGAGAAGCGGATTGCGAGCTTCAATGTCCGGAGCCAGGCCCCCTCATCCGGCCGCTTCGCGGCCACCTTCTCCCCGGTGGGGAGAAGAGGGAGGTGCCGGCCTCGGCGATCTCTTCTCTCCTTGGGGAGAAGGTGGCCCGAAGGGCCGGATGAGGGGGTCTCCGCCATGCGATTATGCCGTCACTTTAAGCTGAGCAGCGTCCTCGATCCGCCCTGAGCGCATCGACACCTGGCGCGCGCAGCGCGCGGCGAGCGCCGGATCGTGCGTTACCAGCACCAGCGTCATGCCGCGTTCCGCCGCCTTGGCGAACAGAAGATCGGCGATCTGCTTTCCCGTCGCCTGGTCGAGGTTGCCGGTCGGCTCGTCGGCGATGAGGATGCGCGGCGAGGGCGCCAGCGCCCGGGCGATCGCCACGCGCTGCTGCTCGCCGCCGGAAAGCTCGCCCGGATAATGCGTCACGCGATCGCTCAGCCCGACCGCCGCGAGCTCGCGGGCGGCCACCCCGAACGGGTCGGCATGGCCGGCGAGCTCGAGCGGCACCGCGACATTCTCCAGCGCCGTCATGTTGGGGATGAGATGGAAGGACTGGAACACGATGCCAATATTTCGCCCCCGAAACGAAGCGACCTGATCTTCACTTCTGCCGTTGATCAGCTCGCCGGCGATCCGAACCGTGCCCGAATCGACCCTTTCCAGGCCGGCAAGAACCATCAGCAGCGTCGACTTGCCCGAGCCCGATGGGCCGACAATGCCGGTGGCTTGCCCGGCCGCCACGTCCAGGCTCACGCCCTTCAGCACATGGACGGAGGACGCGCCCTCGCCGAGCGTCAGCGATACGTCCCTCAACGCGATGACGGCTTCTGTCACAATAAAAGCGCCCTATATGTGGAAAAGGGAGACGGCCCGTGTCTCCTTCCTTGGGTGTTCCGGTCATATGGGGCTCGCCGCATGGCATTCAAACATCGTTTTGCCACAGCCCCAGTCGTTTTCGCAGGCCTCATCCTTTTCCTTGGCCTTTGCGGCGCCATTTCGTCGGCGCGCGCCGCCACCTTCACCATCGTCGGCTTCGGCGACAGTCTGATGGCGGGCTACAGTCTCGCCCCCGGCCAGGGTTTCACCGACAGGCTGCAGGCAGCCTTGAAGGCGAAGGGCCTCGACGTCACCGTGGCCAATGCCGGCGTATCCGGCGACACCTCGAGCGGCGGGCTGGCGCGGCTCGACTGGTCGGTGCCGGACGGCACAAGGCTGGTGATCCTCGAGCTCGGCGCTAACGACATGCTGCGCGGTCTTTCGCCCGACATCGCCGAGAAGAACCTCGACGCCATGCTGGGCAAGCTGAAGCAGCGCAATATTGCGGTGCTTCTGGCCGGCATGCGCGCCGCGCCCAATCTCGGCGCCGACTACCAGAAGGCGTTCGACGCCATCTATCCGCGGCTCGCCGAGAAATACGGCCTCCCGCTCTATCCGTTCTTCCTCGACGGCGTCGCCGGCCACGCCGACCTGCAGCTGGAAGACGGTCTGCATCCCAATCCCAAGGGGGTCGACATCATGGTCGAGCGCATCCTCCCCGTGGTCGAAAAGGCCATTGCCGCGAATGGCGGTGCGTCGTGAGACCGAAAAGCCACGCTTTCCGCTGGGGAAACATTGTGGACAACAAACCGCTTGCCCCGCGCTGATATCGATGATTCGCTAGGGCTGAGAGTTTCGATTCGAGGACAGGAGGCTTCACATGCCACGTCTTTTCACCGCCCTCGAAATTCCGCGTGACGCCGCTCTCTCCTTGTCCCTGCTCCGGGGCGGGCTGCCCGGGGCGCGCTGGATCGACGTCGAAAACTACCATCTGACCCTGCGCTTCATCGGCGATGTCGAAGGCCATGTCGCCGACGAGATCGCCAACGCCCTCGACAGGGTTCACCGCCCCTCATTCCAGATGACGCTCTCGGGCGTCGGCGCCTTCGGCGGCAAGAAGCCCCATGCGGTGTGGGCCGGCGTGTCCGCCTCGCCGGACCTGACGGCGCTGCAGGGCGAGATCGACCGCATCTGCCAGCGGCTCGGCCTGCCGGCCGACCCGCGCAAATTCTCGCCGCATGTGACGCTGGCGCGCCTGCGCAATGCAAGCCCGCTCGATGTCGCGCAATATCTTTCGGCGCGCGGCAATTTCGCCGCGTTGCCCTTCCGTGTCGGCCGCTTCGTGCTGATGTCGTCGCGCGATTCGGTCGGCGGCGGCCCCTACATCGTCGAGGAAACCTGGCCGCTGGTCGGCGAAACGCTCGCCTCGAGCCGCTTCGCCAGCGCCTCCGACGCCTCGCGGATCATGCGGTAGAC
>NZ_RZRX01000447.1:0-2700 GCF_003997405.1 Mesorhizobium sp. M2A.F.Ca.ET.042.01.1.1 | reverse complement strand
CTCCGTGGTCGACCGCCGATGAAGGGACTTGTCCGGCGGCTTGCTAACCAAATGAATTGATGGCGCTGTTGTTTCTTGAAAATCGGCACCTCGGGCCTCTGCGTTCGGCGGCTGAGACTTCAGTCCGAACAAGGCCTCGGACCGTCGCCCGAAGGCCGGAACAATCGCTTTCGGCTGCCGTTGCCCGGCCATCAAAATCGGCGGAGGGAGAGAAGACACGGCCTGCTGACGGTTCCGCCTTTTTGACTGGTCGTTCCAACTGCTCCTTCCAAATTCAAGGTAGAATCAGGCCTCGAGGTCCATCGGCTGATGGCCGGGCTGCTGGTGCCAAAGCACCTGGCGATAATCCGTCAGTTCGACGACCTGCGTGCAGACCGGACAGATGTAGCTGTCGCAGCATTGGCGAAGCGCCGGCGACCCGCGGCGAGCGGCAATGACCGGCGGACGCGAATAGGCTTTGACGGCTTGATCAAGCATGGTTTCCTCCTGGTGGTTGTCGATTGTCCCCGCCCAAGGTCCTCCCCCCTCGCCGGCCATGTCGCGCCGCCGCGGCGCTTGGCCAGCGCTGGAACAGGTTCGGCATGATGCTGATGGGGGAACGCACGAGGCCGCGATGATATCGCCTTGATTGTTGCCGAGGTCGCATCGAATTCTCCCTGTCGGGCGAAAACGGATGGGTCCCTCAACCACCGCCGTGCCAGCGCGAGAACAGGAAAGCAGCGGCGACAAGGTTCCGCATTAACTTCCGATAAGGCGCCAAAAAAATCTTTCAAATTCTTCGAGCGCCGGGAGCGCTCAATATATTAGCAGACCCTCATAATAAGGTGTATGAATCCGGTTGCGGTCGCAGATGATCGCAACGTCAGGCGCCGCTTCACATGGGAGGGAAACCACGTGTAGCCCGGCAGCCGCACGATCTCGACACGCGTCTTGGCGGGCGCGCGGACCGCCTCCTGTGAAGTTCGCACGATCTCCTTCACGGGTGATCGTGCAAGCTGACCTCTACCCGCGGCTGTGGCTTCAGGTTGTGGAAACTTGCACGCTCAAGCGTGGCGGCTTGACAGCGAGCTTCTTTTGTTCTCTTTATGTTCTACTAATTCCCCTTACAAAAGACGCAGCTAATGCTGCAATGCCACACAAATGGCCATGGGAGCGCGCGATGGCCGCCACGAATAACGCCGCGGCCGCCACCATTCTCCATGCCGATCTCGACGCCTTCTACGCCTCGGTCGAGCAATTGCTCGACCCGTCATTGCGCGGCAAGCCGATCGCCGTCGGCGGCGGCGTGGTGCTGGCGGCTTCCTATGAAGCCAAGGTGTTTGGCGTGCGCGGCGGCATGCCCGGCCGCAAGGCGCGCGAGCTCTGCCCGCAGCTCATCTTCGTCGGCGGTCATTTTTCGGAGTACCAGCGCCTCGGCGACGCCGCGATCAAGGTGCTCGACGATTTCACGCCGGTGGTCGAGCGCATCTCGATCGACGAGGCCTTCGCCGACGTCGCCGGCTGCACGCATCTGTTCGGGCCGCCGCAGGAGATCGCGCGGAAAATCCGCGAGCGCGTGAAGGCCGAGCTCGGCCTGCCGATCTCGATCGGCGTGGCGCGGACAAAGCACCTCGCCAAGATCGCCTCGCAGGTGGCCAAGCCCGACGGGCTGGTGGTGGTCGAGCCCGGCACCGAGCTCGCCTTCCTGCACGACCTACCCGTTACGCTGATGTGGGGCGTCGGCCCGGCGACCAAGGCGAGGCTGGCCGAGATCGGCGTCGAGACCATCGGCCAGCTGGCGCGCACTCATAGCGGCGCGTTGGAGCGGCTGATCGGCCACGCCGCCGGCCAGAAGCTCGCCGCGCTCGCCTGGAACCGCGACCCGCGCAAGCTCGAGACGCATCGCCGCGCGCATTCGGCCGGCGCGCAATCGGCGCTTGGCAGGAAGCCGGCGGTGCCGCGCGTCTTCGTGCCGACGCTGCTGCATCTGGCCGATCGCGTGGCGAGCCGCCTGCGCGCCAAGGACCGGCCCGGCCGAACGGTGACGGTGCGGGTGCGCTTCGCCGATCTGCGCGCCGTCACCCGCTCGGTGACGCTGGAGCAGCCGATCCAGGCGACAGTGATGCTGGCCGAGATCGCCGAGGAGCTGGTGCGCGGCGTGCTGGCCGCCCATCCGGGCGAACGGGAAATCTCACTGCTCGCCATTTCGGTCTCGCATCTGGAGGAGCATGCCGAGCTGCAGCTCGAACTGCCGCTCGGCCTGACGGATGAGAAGCGGAAGCCCGGCAGCAGCAAGGGTCTCGCCCGCTTCGGCGCCGACCGCGCCATCGACAAGATCCGCCAGCGCTTCGGCAAGGAAGCCGTCGGCTACGGCACGGTGGCGCTGGAAGGCCCGCGCTCGGTGCCGGATGGATTCAGGGAACTGGCCGAGAAGGAGCTGTAGAGGTTCTCAATCCGTCTCCAACACTGCCCAGTCCAGCCGCATCGTCGCGCTCATCGTTTGCCCATCGTCGAGCACCGTCAGCCCCTCGCCATGATGCGCATCGACCGCGTGCGAGACCGGCTCGAAGCAGAAGAAGCCGGCATCGGGCGACGGCGAATAGAGGATGTAGACGCCAAGCTCCGGCGAGACGGTGAGCGTGACCTTGATCCCGTCCTCGAGCTGCACGATCGAGGCGCGGCGGTTCCAGCCCTCGAAAGCGTTGTTGACCCACTCCAGCG
>NZ_RZRX01000446.1:0-2720 GCF_003997405.1 Mesorhizobium sp. M2A.F.Ca.ET.042.01.1.1 | reverse complement strand
CGGCGGCCACATCGAGCGCCTGATTGGCACGATGATGGGGGCAATCCATCTGCTCCCGGGCACGACGTCGAGCGACGTCGCTGCACGCGGCGCATATGACTCGCAAAAACACGCCGCGCTGACACTCGACGAACTGGAACGATGGCTTGGCCTTGAGATCGTCGGCCGTTACCACGCCGAAATCCATAGGGGATTGGGCCTGCCACCGATCACCGCATGGGGCGATGCGATGGCGGCACGACCGGAAAAGCTTCGCCTGCCGCATGATGCCGAGCGGTTTCTTCAGGATTTTCTGCCGTTCGAGGAGCGCAAAATTCGCCGCGACGGCGTGCGCCTTTTCGGGCTTCGCTATTGGGACGACGTGCTCAGTCCATGGGCCGGGAGGCTTTCACGGCGGCTATGTGTCCGGTACGATCCTCGCGATCTGTCCACCGTGTTCGTGGAGGGACCGGACGGCACCAATTGGCCGATCCGGGTTGCGAACCTCAGCCGGCCGCGCATCACGCTCGGCGAGCAGCGAATGGCCTGCTCGATCCTGAAGGAGCGCGGCGTCAAGGCGACAGATGAGCAGCTGATTTTTGCGACGATCGCCGAGCAACGCACGTTGCTCGAGACAGCGGTGCGGGACACAAAGGCCGCACGGCGCCACAGCGAGCGTCGTGACCGGTCGCTTTCGGCGGCATCTGGCGGTGTCTTGTCCGCGGCGCCGGTGGGACCGGCCGAGGATCTGCAGGGCGATCTGCCTCCGCTGGTGGTGGAGGAATGGTCTTGAGCGAACATAACCATCTTCTGCCAGGGCTACCGAGTTCATGCTGCATTAGCAGACGATGAGCGTATCGCCTGGATAAGGGCCGATCGGTGGCTCGAAACCGCGCGGGCAAGCGCGGCTCTGGCGAAGCTCCAGGACCTGCTGTCCTATCCGCAACGCGATCGCATGCCATGCCTGCTGCTGTACGGCGACACGGGAATGGGCAAGACCAAGATTATCCGGAAGTTCCTGCGCGACCATCCGGCCAAGTTCGATAGCGGCACGGGTGTGACCACGATGCCGGTCGTCGCCATGCAAATGCCCGCCGAGCCGTTGGAGCGGGATGTATACGGCGAGTTACTCAACGCGCTTGGCGCGCCCGGTCCTACGAATGACAGCAGCTATCGCCTGAAGGAGGTCTGCCGCAGCCTTTTGCGCTGGATGAGTGCGCGCATGCTGGTCATTGATGAGATCCACGCCATGCTGGCCGGCAGCTTCCGTCAGCAGCGGATCTTCTTGAACGTCATCCGGTTTCTGGCCAACGATCTGAAAATTCCGCTGATCTGCGCCGGAACCGACCTGGCAAGGCAGGCGCTTTTGACCGATCCGCAGCTGGCCGAACGCTTCGAGGCCTTCCATCTTCCGCGCTGGTCCGATGACCGTCATTTTGGGCAGCTGCTGTCCAGCCTGGGCAGCATTTTGCCGCTGCGCCGGCCCTCGGAACTGGCAACGGCCGCAATCCGCCGCCGGGTGCTCGAAATGACCGACGGCGTGACGATGCGCATTTTCCGTCTAATCGAGACGGTGGCCGTGGAAGCGATCCGCGACGGCAGCGAGCGCATTGACGAGGGCAGTTTCACATCCGACGGTCTGGTGCTGCCGCTGGTTGCCATGACGCTCGAAGCTGAACGGCAGTTGCAGCGGCGCATCATGCGGTGAACGTGCCGCTATTCCTTCCGATAGCACCGCGCCCGCTTGAGGACGAATTGCTGTCCTCCTGGCAGGAGCGTGTGGCATGCCGCTACGGGCGCGCGGTGCTGGAACTCGAGCGCTGGCTCGAGCCGCGCACCACTTGTGCCCCCGCAATCGGCTTCGAGCAGCGTGATTTCCGGCCGCCCACGGCTGTAGTCGAGCTCTGGGCGCAGGCCTGCCGCCTGCCGGCCAGCTCGCTCGCGGGGATGGCGCTCTCGCGTCGCGCGCGGCCGCTGGCGTGGGATGTCGCGGACCGGTCTCACGCAGGCGTTTGTCCTGCCTGTCTGGACCAAGATACCGCGGACGATGGCGACCACTACGTGCGTCGCGCGTGGTCCCATGTCGAAGCGATGGTATGTTCCCGGCACCGGCAAAGGCTACGGGATTTTTGCGGACGCTGCTTCGGCAGCGCCGGATTTCGGTTTCACGAGCTTGCGGGAAAAGCCCGCCTGGTCTGCATGACTTGTTTGACCGTTGTATCATCATGCCGGGAAGCCGACCGAGCGGAGCCGCAAAAGACCGGGTTCCTGACGACGCTTGCCGATATCGTCACAGCCGTTGTCGCTGGCGACGCCGGCAGAGGCCCGTCGCCGGAAGAAATCATGCGGGCAGCTAAGCTGCTGTGGACCCCGTCGCAAGCTGACGACAAGCCATTCATCGCATGGTCGGGTCTCGGCCTGCCGAAGGGAGGTCATGGTATGCCGGCGCAGCGGACTGCCCCGCTCGCCACGGCTGCCCTTACCTGGCGCATAACGACCTTGATCGCTATTGCGCAGCTTCTCGACCTTGCCGGTGCCAGACGGCGCTTCGGGCCGCCACCGCCCTTCGTGTTCCAGGCGTTCGCGGCCGAGCCAGAAAACGCATCACAGCCCACGTTGGGCTCCGCCGTCCGGCAATCCAAAGAGACCGGAAAACCTGCAACGAGGCTCGAGCTGCGCTCGAATGCGGAGTACCGCTCCTTGGCGGAGGCGATCCTGGCGAGCCCGGACTGGAACTGTCC
>NZ_RZRX01000445.1:0-2721 GCF_003997405.1 Mesorhizobium sp. M2A.F.Ca.ET.042.01.1.1 | reverse complement strand
GCAACACCCCAGCCCGGCCCCGACCGCCCCCGCCGCGCCGAAAGTCCAGTCCGCGGCGCCGGCGATCCAGAGCGTCAACGTCGTCGACATCACCGAACTGCCCAAGGACGCGCAGACGCAGGTCAACCAGATCGTGGCGCAGCGCGGCGACGCCGGCCTGCAGACCTTGCGCAAGTCGATCGACGCGACGCCCAAGGTGAAATCCGCGCTCGAAGCCAAGGGCATGAGCTCGGCGCAGGTGATTGCCGCCAGCATGCAGCCCAATGGCGCGCTGACGCTGATCACCAAGAAAGCGAGCTGATCGCGCGCCCCGGCGGACCGTCTTGCGGTCCGCCGCCCATACTTTGAAAAGAATGCGGACCGTCTTGCGGTCCGCCGCCCATATTTTGAAAAGAATGCGGGCCGCCTTGTGGTCCGCCAACCATATTTTGAAGGGAATGCGGGCCGCCTCGCGGTCCGCCGTCAGGCCTTCGAAGGGAACCTGCGGCCAGGCCGGACCGTTTCGCTGTTTTCGCCCCGTCACGAGGTCAATCAGGAGCGAGCGATGGCGAATGGCCGGCGTTTTGCAAGATGGAGTCCCGTGGTTGCCGCCTCGCTTTTCGCGGTCGCGGCGTCCGCTGCGCAGCCGTTGGGCAGCGACAAGCCTGCCGCCGGGATTGTCGATTCCGATGTCCGCCAGGAAGAGGCGCTCTCCAGGACGGAGGCCGGGAAAGTCATCACCGCCATCGACCAGACCCGCGACAATATCGGCACGGTGCGCAAGACCACCAAGCTCGACAGGGTCGACATCGTGTTCCTGACCGATGCGGCGCGCAGCGAAGGCGGGCCGCCGCCGGCCATCGAGAACAAAATGAAGCAGCATCAGGACGATGTCGCCGAGCTGCGTCAGGAGATCGAGGCGAATGCGCTCATCTTCAACGCGATCGATTCGCGGCGCGTGCAGGCCGAGGACGTGCTCGCCGTGGAGTTCGACAATCCGGGGCAGGTCGTCATCTACGCGGCCGCCAAGCCCCCGAAGTGATTTGAGCGCGGCGGCGGACCTCACAGCTTGCCCATCACCTTCTGCTGAAAGCCATAGACCTCGCGTTTTCCCCCCAGTGGCACCAGCGTGACGTCGCGTTCCTGGCCCGGCTCGAAGCGCATGGCGGTGCCGGCGGCAATGTCCAGCCGCATGCCGCGCGCGCGCTCGCGGTCGAATTTCAGGCCCTCATTGGTCTCGAAGAAATGATAATGGCTGCCGACCTGGATCGGCCGATCGCCGCTGTTGGCGACCTTGAGGGTGACGGTCGGCCGGCCCTTATTGAGGTCGATCTCGCCTTTGGCCGCGATAACTTCACCGGGGATCATCGCGCCCTCACACCATGCCGAAGGAAAGGCCGACGCCGATCGCCGCACAAGCGGCGCCGGCGGCGCGCGCCAGGCCGCGGAAGCGCCACCCAAGCCGAAGGCCGGCCGCCATGCCGACACCGTGGAGCAGCGCGGTGGCGGCGGCAAAGCCAGCCATATATTCGAGGCCGGCAGCGTTTTCCGGCACCTCGGCCCCATGGGCGTGACCGTGGAAGAGAGCGAACAGGCCGATGATGGCGACCCCGGCCGAGACCGGCAGGTCGATCGCCAGCGCCACCAGCAAGCCGAGCGCCACGACGGAAGCGAGGATGCCCGGCTCGACGAAAGGCACCGGCACATGCAGCATGCCGAGCGCGCCGCCGACCAGCATCACGCCGAGGAAGGCAAGCGGCCAGGCCCAGAGCGCCTTGCCGCCCTTCATCGCCGCCCACAGGCCGACGGCGACCATGGCCGTCATGTGGTCGAGGCCGGACAGCGGATGCGCGAAGCCGGCGGCGAAGGAAGAGGTGGAGCCTGCGCCGACATGGGCGTAAGCGGGCATCGCCGCCGCCAGCAGCAGGACGACGGCGAGCGTGTTGCGTTTCGTCGAGGCGAGGATCATCTTTCTGCCCTTTCCAATTGACCTGGTTAAGCGGCCTTGCGCGGGCCGCAGCCTTCGGCCTTGAGCACGCGCCTGGTCGACGGCGGATATTTCGTCAGCTTGCCTGCCGGCCGGATTGGCCGCGGCGCGAAATTGCCGCCGCAATTGGGGCAGACGCCGCCCAGCACATTGTCCACGCAGTCGGCGCAGAAGGTGCATTCGAAGGTGCAGATCAGCGCATCCGTCGCCTCCGGCGGCAGATCCTTGTCGCAGCACTCGCAATTTGGCCTAAGCTCCAGCATCGGTCTTCCTCCTCACCGGATCGGCCCTTACCTGATCGGCTCGTGCACGGTCACCAGCTTGGTGCCGTCGGGAAACGTCGCCTCGACCTGAACGTCGTGGATCATCTCGGCGATGCCGTCCATGACCTGGGCGCGGGAGACGACATGGGCGCCGGCCTCCATGAGTTCCGCGACGGGACGGCCGTCGCGGGCGCCTTCGACGACGAAGTCGGTGATCAGGGCGATGGCTTCGGGATGGTTGAGCTTGACGCCACGCTCCAGGCGCTTGCGCGCCACCATCGCCGCCATGGCGATCAGCAGCTTGTCTTTTTCACGCGGCGTAAGATTCATGCAATGTCCCGGTATTTCAGATCAGAGTGACCACAATTTAGGCAGGCCCGCCCGTCCATTGAGCAGTTCGACGAGCGGAACCAACCGCTTGCGGAGCTGGTAGCCGTCGCCGGCGGTGAGCCTCGCAAGAAGCTTGCCAGATCGGCCGACGCTCCAGAAGCT
>NZ_RZRX01000444.1:0-2736 GCF_003997405.1 Mesorhizobium sp. M2A.F.Ca.ET.042.01.1.1 | reverse complement strand
GGATGAGCTCGTGCTTGCGACGTCCGGCAGCTTTTCGCAGTCGAAGCGCAGTCCGTTGCTCGATGAAATCATCTCGGTGCCCCGCGCGAGCGGCGAAGAGGTCAGCATTGTCCCAGACAAAGCCGGCCGAAACTTCGGAGTCTCGGTCAAGCTGGTGCGCGGTGGCGAAATTCCTCCCGTGTTCCTGGCATTGTCGCCGACCAGGTTTGAGTTTCTCGGGCGCGTCGCTGAGGGTGCCCTGCCCAGCAGCTTTTCGCTTGAGTGCCACGAAGATCTACTCGCCTTCAAAGCGCGGCTGCTGCGGGAGACCGAAAACCGCCGCAAGCTCGATGGTGACGATGTGACGGCAGACGGAGAACTCGTTCTGCGGTTTATCGACATCAATTCCGATGGCCGCGCTCAGCCGCGACGCGTGATCGTGCGAGTATGACAATGGAATTTCTTGATCGCCCGACCCAGTTCGAAGAACGCACCGGCCCTGCCTATTGGATCGATGAAGCAATCTGGGGACACCGCCTTCATGACGAGCAGTCACCATGGCTGACATTTCTCGAGTTTCTGACGGTGCTCCTGTCGGAGCACCGTGAAGGGCGAGCACTGAGCGAGCAAACCTATAACAGCCTCTCATACAAGCCGCAGCTTCAGCTGCGCCTGCGCAACCTAGTGTTCAACAATCCCCATGTGATGACTGTTCGCGCCGAAGCCGAGTCGGACGACGCGGCATGGTCACTTTGGCTCGATAAGATGGCGGAAACCGCAGGCGGCATCGACAAGCCTGATTTCAGGTACCTTCGCGATCGCTTCGAAACGTTCGATGATTTCGCGGCCGTCTTGAACTTCCTCCAAGGCTCAGCAATCGAAGGGTCAAGCAACAAGCGGTGGAGTTCGAAGTTCGTCTTCCCGTTTGGGCCTCATTCTCTGTTCGAAGACGTCAACGTCAAACCGAACGGCAGCGTCTCGAACGATCGACGGTTCTTCGCCCGCACCGGCGAGATCCTCTACCTCATGTTAAGCAGGAGCAAGCACGCACACGAGCTTCGCCTATTGCTGACGTCACGTTTTCTGGACCAACCGGCGCCCTATGATACGATGGCGCGCGCGCTCCAGGGAGATATCCAGCTCGCCAAGGCAGAGCGCGGGGGTGCCTATCTGCCGTGTTCGCAGCATCCTGTTTTCGATCGCATGGCGGAAGATTGGCTTTCAATCTTAAAGTTGCCCATTCCAGGCCATGACGCAATTCCGCACCTTGTGACCATTGCCGGCCTCAACCTGCTTCTTTATCAACTCGATCGGGCAAGAGAGCTGCTTGATCATTCTCCTGTCGAACTCGTTTGCGAAATCGTCTCGCCAAAAAAGTCCGTTGTGCGGGATCTCTCGGCCGACACCTATCAATACAACAACATGCTGCCGCAACTGGCGATCGAGCGCTTAATCATGCGCATTGCCGAGACGCCGGCCTGGACGGCGGCCGTTGCATCTGACGAACCCGTCTTGAGGGTCAGTGACCTGATGCAGCGCGAGTTCGGATGGCCAGACGGGGACGAAGACGAGACTGTCGGTGATCCAAAGCAACTGCTTGACGAACTGCTCAGAAAGGCCACCACCCGTCACAAACAGCACGTAGGCAAGATTCATGCGACATGGTCGCGGGCAATCGGATTGTCGTCACGTCGATCGAGCCGGCGCGTGCGCTACGCACCAACCGATCGCTTGTTGAAGACCCTCGTCGTGGCCTGCGTGGATAACAGGCTTGAATTCAAAGACTTCCTGGCCCGCTTACATCAGCGCTACGGGATCATCATTGGGGATGCGCAGGCACGATCGTTTGTCGATGCCGGGACTGCAGATCAGGAAGACTTTTCGGACAATGCGCATCGCCTTGAAGAGCGATTGGCAAGCCTGGGCCTTCTCAGACGCCTGTCGGACAGCTGCGCCTACGTCGAAAACCCATTCCAGAGAGCGACAACCGAGTGAACCCCTCTGATCTCATTGGCGCCGCCGGCGCGACATCGATCCGTTTGCGTCTTGACGCGCTCTCGCCGGAAGATGGCATAGCGCGATATCTTCTCGATCGTTTGACCGGCGAGCAGGTCGCTGCGATCACGCGGGCCTTGCTCACGGATACGAAAGCCACCGAACTTCTGAACATTGCGTTGCCGCGCAGCCTGGTTTCACCCTTCGGACTTCCGGATAGCGTCATGACGGACGAGCGGATGGTGGCGATCCGGCACGCCGACTACAACCGTCCCGCACTTCTATTCGCCAACACGGATGAAGACCAAGGTGCCTCCCTCGGCGATGTAACCCTGATTGGCGCGAAACAGCTGACGGAAGAGCCGGGACCTTGGGTCGAGGCCGCCGCCGTCGGCCTTGGTCTGAGCGAGAGCCAGATCGCGACCTGGATGGCTGCGTTGAAGGGGCTGACAGCGGCCGATGACTGGACGCTCCACCAGATTGCAACCTATGTCGCCATGACCCGAATGCGTATCGAAACCGATGCGGTGCCGGTCACGGATGCCCTCGGGTGGGCATTGCCGGCCTTGCGCCTGCCGCGCGACAGCGGTTACTTTCTGGGGCTTGACGAACGCGATCGCGAAGTCCCGCGTCGATGGAAAAAGCTGTTCGAAAAGCTCGTCGCCGAGCGCAAACCTTTGATGGTCAAGCAGCGTCCCAATCGCCAGCTCATCGAAAATGAAGAGCTGAGAGAGCAGTTCGCGGAGGTGCGGGACGATATAC
>NZ_RZRX01000443.1:0-2761 GCF_003997405.1 Mesorhizobium sp. M2A.F.Ca.ET.042.01.1.1 | reverse complement strand
ATTCCGCTCCGGCCGATGTCTCGGCGCCCGCCGACAATTCCGCGAACTGATCGACTTCAATTCGGCCGTCGGCCGTTGGACCACAAAGCCCGGCTTTGCCCGGGCTTTTCTTTTGCCGCTTGGCAGCCTACCTGTGACCCGTCTTTCTCATCCCCAGGAGCCCACCACGATGGCCGGTTATGACTATGATCTGTTCGTCATCGGCGGCGGGTCCGGTGGGGTCAGGGCGGCCCGGGTGGCGGCGGCCCTCGGCAAGCGCGTCGCCATCGCCGAGGAATACCGCTTCGGCGGCACCTGCGTCATCCGCGGCTGCGTGCCGAAGAAGCTCTTTGTCTATGCCTCGCAATTTCCCGAGCATTTCGCCGACGCGGCAGGCTATGGCTGGACGGTGCCCGAGGCGAGCTTCGACTGGAAGACGCTGGTCGCCAACAAGGACAAGGAGATCGCGCGACTCGAGGCGATCTACAAGAGGAATGTCGAGGGCTCAGGCGGCGAGACCTTCCACTCGCGCGCCGTGCTGGTCGACCCGCATTCCGTCTACCTGGTTGCCGAAGACCGCACCGTCAGCGCCGACCAGATCCTGATCGCCACCGGCGGCAGGCCGGCGCCGCATCCGGCGCTTTCGGGCCATGAGTACTGCATCTTCTCCAACGAGGCCTTCGATCTCAAGGAACTGCCGAAGGCGATCATGATCGAGGGCGGCGGCTACATCGCCGTCGAGTTCGCCAACATTTTCCACGGCCTGGGCGTCGACACCACGCTGGTCTATCGCGGCCAGGAGATCCTCAGCCGCTTCGACATGGATCTGCGCCGCTCGCTGCATGAGACGATGGAGAAGAAGGGGATCAAGATCCTCTGTCCCGCGGTTTCGGAATGGGTGCGCAAGACGCCCGACGGCAGGTTGGACGTGCTGCTGTCCTCCGGCCAAACGCTGACGGTCGACCAGGTCATGCTGGCGATCGGGCGTATCCCCAATACCGAGAATATGGGCCTGGAAGGCGTCGGCATCGAACTCAACAAGACGGGCGCGATCGTGGTCGACCAATATTCGCGCACCAACCTCGACAACATCTGGGCGATCGGCGACGTCACCCATCGCGTGCAACTGACGCCGGTCGCCATCCACGAGGCGATGTGCTTCATCGAGACCGCCTTCAAGGGCAATCCGACCGCGCCGGATCACGACACCATCCCGACCGCTGTATTCTCCCAGCCGGAGATTGGAACCGTCGGCCTGTCGGAGGACGACGCGGTCAAGCGCTTCCCCGACGTCGAGATCTATCGCGCGTCCTTCCGTCCGATGCGGCACACGCTGTCCGGCCGCGACGAGAAGATGCTGATGAAGCTGGTGGTCGACGGCGCGTCCAGGAAGGTGCTCGGCGCTCATATCCTGGGTCCCGATGCCGGCGAGATGGCGCAGCTTCTGGGCATCCCGCTGAAGGTGGGGCTGACCAAGGACGATTTCGACCGCACCATGGCCGTGCATCCGACCGCGGCCGAGGAACTGGTCACTATGTACAAGCCGACCTACCGCGTGAAGAACGGCGAACGCGTTTGATTGCAGCTTTGGGGCCGCTGGCGACGCCAGCGACCCAAGATTTTTAGAGCAGCGTGCCGCGCAGGATCACCAGCGCCACCGAGAAGTAGATCACCAGCCCGGTGACGTCGACCAGCGTGGCGACGAACGGCGCAGAGGCGCTTGCCGGGTCAAAGCCGATCCGCTTCAGCGCGAAAGGCAGCATCGATCCCGACAGCGAGCCGAAGGTGACGATGCCGATCAGCGCCGCGCCCACCGTCGCCGCGATCAGCATCCAGTGCGGGCCGTAGTCGTAGAGGCCGAAATACTGCCAGAGCGCGATGCGGCAGATGCCGACGACGCCAAGGATCGAGCCGAGCACCACCCCGGTCGGCAGCTCGCGCAGCGCCACCCGCCACCAGTCGCGCAGACCGATTTCGCGTAGCGCCAGCGCGCGGATGACGAGCGAGGTCGCCTGCGAGCCGGAATTGCCGCCGGAACTCATGATCAGCGGAATGAACAGCGTCAGCACGATCGCCTTCTCCAGCTCGCCCTCGTAGCTTTGCATGGCGTTGGCCGTCAGCATCTCGCTGAGAAACAGCGCGCAGAGCCAGCCGGCGCGCTTCTGGATCATGGCGAGGAAGCCCATCTTCATATAGGGCTCGTCCAGCGCCTCCATGCCTCCGAAACGATGCACGTCCTCGGTCGTTTCCTCGATCATCGTGTCGATGATGTCGTCGACGGTGACGATGCCGAGGATCCTGCCGTGGTCGACGACAGGCAGCGCGAGGAGGTCGTATTTCGAGATGGTCTGCGCCAGGTTCTCGCGATCGGTGAGCGGCGTCACCGTCACCGGCATACGATCAGGCGCCACCGACAGGATCGAATCCTCCGGGTTGCCGGTGATCAACCGGCGCAATCCGGTCGAACGCAGCAGGAGCCGCGTCTCCGGATCGACGATGTAGATGGCGTAGATGGTTTCGCGCGTGCGCTCGACCTTGCGGATGTAGTCGAGCGTGCGGCCGACGGTCCAGTCGGAAGGCACGCTGACGAATTCGGTCGTCATGATCGAGGCGGCGCTGCCTTCTGGGTATCCGAGGATGGACAGCAGCGTGGCGCGCAGCGGCGGGGCAAGCGCGCCGAGCAGCTCCGAGCGGGCCGGTTCATCCAGCTCGCGCAGGATGTCGGCCGCGCGGTCGACCGACATGGCGGGCAAAAACTTGCTCGCCTTGGCGCGTGGCAGGG
>NZ_RZRX01000442.1:0-2781 GCF_003997405.1 Mesorhizobium sp. M2A.F.Ca.ET.042.01.1.1 | reverse complement strand
CCTATGGGGCTGGGCTCTCCTTCAATGAGCCAACTGTCGCGGATACAACTACGGTCGAAGCGTTGACGTTTACGGATCTAAACGGGCGCCGCCGGCGGTTTGGGGAGGCACTGTTCGATACCTACACCGACGGAATCGTCGTGTTGCATCGCGGGCGTGTAGTGTTTGAGCGCTACTTCGGTGCGCTTAAACCGCATCTTCCGCATGCCTGTTTTTCGGTTACGAAATCCTATGCGGGAACACTCGCTGCGGCTTTGGTCCACGACGGCTTACTCGATGAGGGCCAGCTCATTCCACACTATCTGCCGGAGTTGCGTGGAACTGCGTGGGAGGACGCGACGCTCCGACAAGTAATGGACATGCAGACCGGCATGGACTACAACGAGAACGAAGCTGATAACCAATCAAGCTCCGCAATCTATATGCGTGCTTGTCGGACGCGGCCGCGGCCAGCTGACTACGATGGGCCGCAAACTTCTTGCGAATTCCTGCGCACGGTTCGCAAGCAAGGCGTCCACGGTCAAGTATTCAGCTACAAGAGTGTGAACACGCAGGTGATGGCCTGGGTGATGTCGCGCGTGACAGGTCTCTCTTTCGCGCAGCTGCTGCATGAGCGCCTGTGGGCGCCATTAGGATGCGAGGAGGAAGGGTATCTAGTTGTCGATCCCGCAGGTATGCCGTCGGCGAGCGGGGGCTTGTATGCGAGCCTGCGAGACATGGCGCGGTTCGGCGAACTGATCCGCCGAGAAGGCGAATGGAATGGCAGGCAGATCCTTCCGGGATCGGTCATCGACGACATACGAATCGGCGGAGATCCGGCGAAATTCACAGCCAATGGTATGCCCGGTTATTCGTACCGCAGCATGTGGTGGGTGTCGCACAACGAATTCAGTGCAGTCGAAGCTTACGGTATTCACGGTCAACGGCTACATATTGCGCCAGGAGCAGAGATGGTGGTAGCGCAATTCTCGTCGCACCCCATAGCCTCGACCGTCTTTGGCGACTCGATCATCATGCCGCAAATGCTTGAACTGGGAAGATACCTGCGCGGCTAACAAGGTTGCACTCACCATATTGCAGACTCCTGAACACGAGGGAAATTTCGAATGGATAATGATCAATATTACAAAGCTCGAACGAACCGTGCAATTTCAAAGGAACTGTCGTTTTCTGAGTCAGAGTTTCGTCATCGCATTGCAAAAACTAGAGACATAATGGACAAGCATGGCCTTGACGCTATTCTGGTCACCTATCCGCCTAACTTAAGCTATCTGAGTGGCTACCAAAGTTTTAGTACGGGTTGGTACATGTGCATGATTTTGCCCCGGGAAGGCGAGCCCATTCTGCACATGGCACATTTGGAGCTCGGGCCCGCGTTGCTTTATTCCTGGGTAGCTGACATTCGCGGTGTTCGCTGGGCCGAGGGAGGTGAAGCTGGCAGGCTCGTGGGAATTGTGAAAGAGCTGAAGTTGGAAGGGAAGCGGATTGGTGTTGAGCTGAAGAGGCCCGGCCTTACTCTTGAGCTTTACGAAGATCTGAAGCGTGGCCTACCGGACGCGACTTTTGTTGACGCTTCCGGGGTTGTTGAGCAGCCGCGTTTGATCAAATCATCAGCCGAGCTGGACTATATGCGTGAGGCGGCCGGGATTACCAAGAAGGGACTTCACGCAGCTTTGGCCGTGACAAGGCCTGGCGCCACTGACAATCAGATTGCCGCGACGCTCTATGAGACGATGATTCGAGAAGGGAGCGAGTTTTTTAGCACGCAACCTATTGTCGCGGCTGGTCACAGGAGTGGGATAGTCCATGCCACTTATAAACGCACACCGCTTAAGCGGGGGGACACAGTCATTCTCGAGTTCGGCGCGGCCTACCAGCGCTATACTAGTGCAATTTATCATACAGTCGCGATCGGAGAGCCGGCTCCAGGAGTCGAGAGGCAAGCCAAGGTCATCAACGAAGCTCTCGGCGTCCTGTTTCGCGCCGCCAAATCAGGACGTACCGTACATGATGTCGCACGAGATGTCGGCAACAGCCTCAAAGAGCTATGGCCGGAGCCAGCCGTGTATGGATATTCAATAGGGTCCGGGGCGCCGCCCACGTGGTGCGAAGACCTCTGCTACATACGTGAAGGCGTCGAGTTGGAACTCAAGCCTGGCATGACGTTCCATTCACCCATTGGTGAACTAATGCCGGGCACACCGGGCGTGGGGTTCAGTGAGACTTGGGCTGTTACTGAGACAGGATGTGAGATCTTAACCCTTCATGACACAACATTGACCGTAGTCGAAGCGTGAATTCCGGTGACTTTAGATTACCGGTAAAAGGCGGATCAGTCCGCCGTCCGGCGGACCGCACGCAAACTCTTGTCACGTTGAGATATGAGCTATGGTTCGAGGGCATTTCTGAAGGCGGCGAAGGCTCGTGGCTCACTCGCTGATTTGAGCGCCGCAAGCTGCACCTTGCGCCGAGACCTTCACCGGACCAGTACGGCTCAGTTAGCTGATTATACCAAGAGTCATGGAGTTTGACCGACGTGCGCCCACTGCCGCATTCCGATTGATGTGATGATTTCGGGCGCTGCGAGGAGCTTCTGCCAAGCCTCGCAAGCGGCGTCGATGATGGCGTCGTAGTCGTCGAAGACGCGGTTTGAGAGCCAGTTCTGCCGCAGATATTGCCAGACGTTTTCGACCGGGTTCAGTTCCGGGGAGCGCGAGGGCAGGAAGATCGCCGTCATGTTTTTCGGCATCCTGAGATTGGTGGTGGTGTGCCATCCGGCAC
>NZ_RZRX01000441.1:0-2790 GCF_003997405.1 Mesorhizobium sp. M2A.F.Ca.ET.042.01.1.1 | reverse complement strand
CTTCCAGGCGGCTTCCGAGCCGTTGAAGACGTTGATGTCGGACTTGCCGGTCATGCCGGGCACGATGCCGGTGCCGGTGTACTGCCAGAAGGTAAAGGGATGGCTGCCGTATTTCTCACGCGGGTGCCCTGCGACCGAGCGCAGCCAGTAGGGGTAGCCGCGGAACGTCGCCAATTGGTTGTCGTCGAAGAAGTCGACCGAGGTGTAGATGATCGGCTTCTTGCCGTAGTGACGCTCGACCATCTGTAAAAAGACGGTCATTTCACTGCGCACGGTGGCCGGATCGGGGCGCAGCCTGCAGGTCGGCGATTTCGGGTTCCATTCCATGTCCAGCACCGGAGGCATGGCCGACGGGTCATTTGGGACATTGGCGATGAACCAGCGCGCCTGGGCTTCCGCCGGCGTGCAGAAATAGAAGAAATGATAGGCCGCGCGCGGGACTCCGGCTGCCCTGGTGCGTGCCCAGTGCTCGTTGAAATTTTCGTCGAAGCGGTCGCCGCCTTCGGTCGCCTTGATGAAGGCGAAGGAGATGCCGCTGGCCCTGACGGTGGGCCAGTCGACCGAGGTCTGGTATTTGGAGACATCGGTGCCGTGGATGGCGTAGGTCCATGGCGCGCCGCTGTCCCATTCATGCGGCTTGGAGTCCTCGAATTTGGGCGCGCGAACGGCAACCGCCTGCGAAGACGGCGACAACGGCGAAAGGTCGTCGACGGTCGAGCAGGCGCAGAGCAGCGTCAGCATCAGGATGGCCGCGAGACGGCGCATGATATTCCCCGAGCCGGGTTCAGCCGGCCGCTGATGGGTCCTCTACTGATGGTGGTCGCTTACGCAGGCCCCCTCCGGACGATCGCCCCACAGGACCGTCCTGATTCATTCCATTTTCCAAGTCGTTATCCCAAAACCGCTGCGCACTTTTTGGGCGACCTGGAACCAGTTGATCGCCGAACATGGTTGATAATCCATTGACGGCGCTCGACGACGCGAATGATTTTGCGGAAGCAATGGCGGCAAATCGATGACATAAATCTTGCCGGCGAATCCAAAAAAGGCGGGGGAAAGATGCGGGCTGTCGCGAAGTTCATCAAGTGGCTGCTTGGCCTTGTGATCCTGGCGGTGGCAGCACTCTTCGCCTGGCTCTATTTCGCGCCGCCGGAACTGATCCGGGTTGGTGCCGGCTATTCGGCCAAGATCGTCTGCTCGAACGTCTTCATCGCCGGCCGCGACGCTAACCAGGTTCTGGCCGTCGACCTGCAGGCGCCGGGCCATCCGCTGCTCAGGCTGATGAAAATCTCCGTCGACAAGGAAAGGGGACTTGTCTCCGCCGGCCTGCTCTGGTTGCTGGGCAGGAGCGTCGCGGTCGAGCGCGACGGCGTCGGCTGCGCCTCGGTTCCCGATGGCAACACCGGCAAGGCGCGACAGACGTCGCTGCGCGCGGCGGCTTCCGCACCGGCGCAGGCGGACGCGCTTTGGCCCGATGGCGAGCGCGTGGATGCGTCACAAAATCCCGAGATCGCGAAAATCGTCGACGACTCGGCCATGGCCGGACCCGGCATGCGCGCCATCGTGGTGGTGAAGAACGGCCGTGTCGTCGCCGAGCGTTATGGCGACGGCTTCTCGGCCAAGACGCCGCTGCTCGGCTGGTCCATGACCAAGACGGTCAATGCCGCGATAGTCGGCACGCTGGTCAAGGACGGCAAAATGGCGATCGACAACAAGGGTCTGTTCAAGGCGTGGAAGGCCGATGGCCGCGCAGCCATCAGCGTTGCCGACATGATGGCGATGTCGAGCGGGCTGGAATTCAACGAGGATTATGGCGATGTCGCCGACGTGACGCGCATGCTCTATCTCGAGCCGGACATGGCCGGCTTCGCCGAGGCCAAGCCGCTGACCGGCGAGGTCGGAAAGGTGTTTTCCTATTCGAGCGGCACGGCGGTAATGCTGTCGCGGCTATGGCAGGACGCGATCGGCGACAAGGCCAAGGCGCTGGCCTGGCCGCGCACGGCGCTTTTCGAGCCGCTCGGCATGCACAGCGCGGTGCTCGAGACCGACGAGCAGGGCACTTTCGTCGGCTCGTCCTATCTCTACGCCACCGCGCATGACTGGGCGCGCTTCGGCCAGTTCCTGCTGCAGGGCGGAACCTGGAACGGCAACCAGATCCTGCCTGCCGGTTTCGTCGACTGGATGCGCGAGCCGGCGCCGGCCTCGAAGGTCTACGGCAAAGGCCAGCTCTGGATCGAAGGACCGGGCGATGAGGAAAATCCCGGTGCGGGCGCCGCAGCCGGCCTGCCCAAGGACACAGTTTGGATGGAAGGCCATGACGGCCAGACGGTGGCCATCATTGCGTCGGAGCAACTGGTGGTGGTGCGGCTTGGGCTGACGCCGGCCAAGCTGGGCTACCGGCCGCAGACCATGGTGGGAGCGCTGGTGAAGGCGCTGCACTGATCCGTATTTGTGCAAGCGTGCCTATGCGGCTGTCGGCAAGGGCTTAGCACGATCGACACGCGCCCGCTCGTCAGGCGAGTTCATGACCTGCCAAAGGTCGTTGCGGCGTTGGACATTCAGCCAGAAATCCGGGCTATTGCCGAACACCCGCGCCAATATGAGCGCGGTCGCTGCGGTAACGTTGCGGCGATCGTTGCACAATTCGTTCACATGCTTGCGCGGGACGCCCATTGCCTCGGCCAGAGCGGCTTGCGTCAAGCCGAGCGGGTGCATGAACTCTTCCGTAAGAATTTCGCCAACCGTTGCCGGCTTGCGTGCGGTCATCAACATGTCTCGCCTCACTTATAG
>NZ_RZRX01000440.1:0-2793 GCF_003997405.1 Mesorhizobium sp. M2A.F.Ca.ET.042.01.1.1 | reverse complement strand
CTCGTGCGCCGCACCTATGGATTGAAGAGCCGGTACGAACGGCTGCGGGAGAGCGGCATGATCACCGGCGAGGAAGTAGCCCAGCAGCTCGGCGTGTGCGCCTCGACTGTAGCGCGACGATCTGGATGAGAAGCCGGCCACCGTAGTTGTCGCCGCGCAGATTCAGTCGGCGCGTTGATTTGCGGGAGGCAGTGGACGTGGGGACTGGCTGGTTTCTGGGACATTTGAGAGCGCTATTTGCGGCTGAGCGAGGCCGGCGTGCAGATTGGACTAAGCCGCTGATCGCGGCGATTGGGGGCGCTGCTCACCAAGGGCGGGACATACCGAAATACTGGCGTGGCGAGCGGCGCAGCACACGCCTGAGCCGAACGACGACCAGGACGGACTGGCCGGCGCGACGCCGGACAAAGGCGAGGTGCAAAATTAGACGATGATCCACGGGACGAAATTCCGAGGCGAGAGAGGCCGGCGCGACAATGCACTTCGCGTCAGTGTCAGATTGATCAGCCCCTCGCATCGCGAATTTCATCGAGGCCAGCGGTCTTTGACCGCGCATCAAGGCCGGACACATGACCGCACCTATCCCGCTGGATGTAATGTCTGAAAATGCGCTTGCCCGCGTGGGGCCGTTCCACATATGTCGCAATACACATACTCAAAAGCATTGCACTTGAGCTCGCGGAAAACGTCGAACGGAGCCGTCCGTCCCTCAACAGAACTCAGCGCCGATTGACTCCCTTACAAAAACGTCGGGTCCCCGACATCACCTGTCCGGTTCGTCGAGTCTGTGACCCCGGTGCTGCGCGGCCTGGCGTCCTGCCGCATTCTTCACGGAAGAATATTCTTCTTCGGCACGATCCGCCAAATCGGCACGAGGTTTGCAAACATCGGTGCGAACAGCATGGCTCTCGAAGGCGCGCAAGCGGTTCTGCATCTCGCGGCGACAGTAGTTTCGGTGCAAGACCTTGAGCTCAGGCACGTGCCGCCCTCAAACGCAGCTTGAGCTTCAATGAACTTCAGGAGGAAACGATGAGCGAGTTCCTTGGCCATTATGTTGATCACCAGATGACCTCGCCTTTCGCGATGGCGCAGCATTCGGCTAAGATAAAACCAATCGCGAACGATCTTGCAAGACGTGGAGTTCTCCTGGTCGCATCCTGTGGCCGAGTTGAGGTCTATGGTCAGGAGCATGCAGTGAGAAATATCGATAGTCGGATATTTTCCGGCTTTCCATCTGAACGAATTGAAGGTGCGCTCACTATTATTCGCCGCATCGCCGAGGTTGCGTCTGGTGCTCGCTCCCAGGTCCTTGGCGATAATTATATCGGCGGTCCGCTCACGAAGGGTATAGAACGTCTTGACCAAAAACTTCCTATTGTTCAGATAGTACGGCTGGGATTTGATATTGGTCGTGCATCGCGTGAACGACAGCGGTTTATTGCATCGCTCAACTACTATCACATCGTTCGGAACATCATTGCTGATCGATTTCCGAATGGAGAGCTACCTGACCGCCTTTACGTGATCGGGGCGGATATGCCGATCCGCGAGCTGATCAGAAGTGGTGTTGGAAAGCGATTTGGTTCCACGACAATCGTAACGCGGAACCCCAAGAACCTTCGCAAACGTCTCCGCGCCTGGCCTGACATAGACGTCGTGCTCACGCGCCCGGCAGAGGTAGGGCACGCACGCGAACCACGGTCGATCGTTGTGATCGCATGGCCCGATATCAATGATGAATACCAGGCCATTCTCCAGAGCGCGCTTCTCCGATTAGAGCCGCGCACCATAATAGATATGGTGGCAAAGCCGCTACTCTCGAAAGCAGCATTCGCTAAACTCAACTATGTCACCGTGCACGACAGAGAATTTCTCGTGGCGTTTGAAGAAAACAACAAGAATATTTCTCCGAAATTGCCGATCTTGTTGGCGGATATCAATGAAACACTCCAAGCGGCGCAAACCTATCTTTCCGATAACGGGCCGTAGCCCCTCAGCGGCACACACCGATTCGGGCGATTGGAGGATAATGATGCTTATGGCACTCAAAGACAGGCGAACCGGTCATGGTGGACCGCAATGCGCAGGAGCTTTGGGCAAGAAAGCGACTTGCCAAGTGCACGGTGGGGTAGTGTCACGTTATCTGGTCTGACCGCGCTGAGCCTGTATTGCGAATGTCAGTTGCCCACGGTGACGACTTTCCACTCTGCCATGACTTATATGAGGAGGGTCAAGCGGAACGGTGTATCAGGGGCAATAGTTTTTCACCTCCTCGGTCGGTCTTTGCGGAATCCAGGGTCTGAGCCCGATAGCTCGACGCGGCTCGTTTTGATGACCTGATGTGGTGGACGGCCTCCGCTCCCGGGCATCGCAATGTGCCAAAGTGTGGCTGTCGAAAGTCACATAAGGGAAAGCCATCCATGGAGAAGATTACCACAATTGGCCTGGATATCGCCAAGCATGTCTTTCAGGTTCACGGGATCAATGGTGCCGGCGCGACCGTGAGCCGGCGCAAGCTGCGCCGCGACGATGTCGTTGGATTCTTCAAGGCATTGCCGACCTGCCTGATCGGAATCGAGGCTTGCGCGACTGGACACCAAAGGGCTCGGGTTCTTATGGCGCTGGGTCACGAGGTGCGGCTGATGCCGACGTCTTACGTCAAGCCATACATCAAGTAGGACTAACCCGCTCCGCGATTGCGGAGCGGCAAGGAGGGTGTGTCGCCGGCGTGATCTGATCGCGTCGTCTGTCGCGCTGGTCATGTGTCCACAACAAGCTCCGACTGCGTCAGCA
>NZ_RZRX01000043.1:0-32193 GCF_003997405.1 Mesorhizobium sp. M2A.F.Ca.ET.042.01.1.1 | reverse complement strand
ATTTATTTGTGCACGTTATTGCATGTTTTGCCTGTTCGTGCAAGAAACAGGGTCATGAGCGGGTCCAGGAGTTCGCCCGCCGTATCTCCCTGTTGTTGGATGCCCGCGATGACCCTTGGCCTGAAACTCGCTCCGCAGCACCGCGTCTATGCGGGCTTTGCGGTCTATTCCTTTGCCATGGGCAACATCTTCCCGCGCCTGCCCGACATCAAGCGAGCCATGCAGATCGAGGATGGCACGCTCGGGCTCGCCCTGATCGGCACGCCGATCGGCACGCTGATCGCGCTGACGCTGGCGACGCCTATCCTGGAGCGTATAGGTTTTCGCCGCGCGCTGCTTTGGCTCGTGCCGTTGCTTGGCCTGGCCTATGCGATAGCGGTGCACGCGCCTGGTCCGGCGTCTCTGTTCCTGATGCTGCTTCCGGTCGGGCTGATGATCGGCAGCATCGAGATCATCTTGAATGTCGAGGCCGACAGGACCGAGTTCCTGCTCAAGCGCCGCATCATGAACCGGGCGCATTCCTTCTGGAGCATCGGCTTCTTCGGCGCCGGCCTGTTCGGCGGCGCGCTGGCGCATCTTGGCCTGTCGCCGCAACTGCATCTGGCGCTGGTGGTGCCGATGGTGGCGGCCGCGATCGCGCTGTTCCTCGGCGGCTTCGAGCCGGCGCCGGCGCGGTTCGCCGCGACCAGCGACGAAGCGCCGATACTCGCGCGCCCCACGCTGCCGATCCTCGTCCTGGTCGCGGTGACGCTGTCGGCGATGCTGATGGAAGGCGCCAGCATGGACTGGTCGGCGATCTATATGCGCACGGTGTTCGAATCCGGCCCGCTGACCGCTGGCTTCACCGTGGCGCTGTTCGCCTTCTCGCAAGCGACGACGCGCTTCTTCGCCGACAGCTTCGTCGACCGCCACTCGCCGAGCGGCGTGGCGCGCGTGCTGTTGGCGACGATGATGGCCGGCGTCTTCACCGTCTTTTTCTCGCCCCTGCCCTTCATTTCGATGTTGGGCTTTGCGCTTCTGGGCATCGGCAGCAGCGCCATCTTCCCGCTGGCGATCTCGGCGGCGGCTCAGCGCACCGACCGCCCCGCGGCGATCAATGTGGCGGCGCTGTCGCAGATCTCCTTCGTCGCCTTCCTGCTTGGGCCGCCGCTGCTCGGCTTCGTGTCGGACCATTGGGGCATCCGCTCGGCCTATGGCATCGGCATACCGTTCATCCTGCTCAGCCTGGCGGCAGCGGGCGCGCTCGGCCGGCGGCCATCGCCGAGCGCGGTTCCGGACGGCGCGATGTCCAGTCCAACAAGAGAGCGGGTGCCGGCGCGGGCCTATGAGGCATGAACGGCTCTTGGCGGAGCGGAGCGTGACGGCCTGACGGTATGGCGGCTTGGCGCAGGCGCGCCGTGCGATTTCGCATGGGAGAACCCGGCGATCCAGCCACCGCTTACGTTGCGGCGGCTTGACGAAAGCGCGCGCGGCTGAAATTGAAAGGGGCCTAATATTGTGCCAGAAGCGATTTGATGCGCGTCATCACCACACAAGAAGAACTCGAGAGCGTTGTCGCGGCGTTCGAAAAGTCGGAATTCGTTACCGTCGATACCGAATTCATCCGCGAGACGACCTTCTGGCCGATCCTTTGCCTGATCCAGATCGCCGCGCCTGGGATCGAGGCGCTTATCGATCCGTTGGCCCCCGACATCGACCTGAAGCCGTTTTTCCGGCTGATGGCCAATGAAGCGGTGCTGAAGGTTTTTCACGCGGCGCGCCAGGACATCGAAATCATCGTCCATCTCGGCAATCTCGTGCCGCATCCGGTGTTCGACACGCAGGTGGCGGCGATGGTCTGCGGCTTCGGCGACAGCGTCTCTTACGACCAGCTCGTGCAGAAGGTCACGGGGGCGCGCTTGGACAAGTCGTCGCGCTTCACCGACTGGCGGCACCGGCCGCTCTCCGACAAGCAGCTCGAATACGCGCTTGCCGACGTCACCCATCTGATCAAGGTCTACCAGCATCTCAGCGCCGAGTTGAAGCGGGAAGATCGCGCGCATTGGCTGAACGAGGAAATGGATATCCTCACCTCGCGCGAGACCTACGATCCGCATCCCGAAGATGCCTGGAAACGGCTGAAGATGCGGCTGCGCAAGCCGCAGGAGCTGGCGATCGTGCAGGCGGTGGCCGCCTGGCGCGAGCGCGAGGCGCGCGAGCGCGATGTGCCGCGCGGCCGCGTGCTCAAGGACGACGCGATCTACGAGATCGCGCAACAGGCGCCGCGCGACGCGGCGGCGCTCGGCAAGCTGCGCACCACGCCGAAGGGCTGGGAACGCTCCGCCACGGCAACGGCGCTGCTCGGCGCGGTCAACACAGCGCTGGCCTTGCCCAAGGAGGCGATGCCGAAACTGCCGAAAAGCGTGCAGCCGCCAGAGGGTTCGAACGCTGCGGCGGAGCTGCTCAAGGTGCTGCTCAGGATCGTCGCCGAAAAGGAAGGCGTCGCCACCAAGGTGCTGGCCTCCAGCGACGATATCGATCGCATCGCGGCCGAGGGCGACGAAGCCGACGTGCCGGCGCTGCAGGGCTGGCGGCGCGCCGTCTTCGGCGAGCAGGCGCTGAGGCTGGTGCGCGGCGAAATCGGCATCAAGTTCGACAAGCGCAGAATCGCGGTGTTCGATCTGTAACGCCCTCCTTTCCCTATCCCCTTGTGGGAAAAGGTGGCCTCGCGAAGCGAGGTCGGATAGGCGGCAATTTCGAGCGTATTGCCAAGCTGGAACACCCCTCGTCCGTCTCGGCGCTGCGCGCCGATCCACCTTCTCCCACAAGGGGAGAAGGGAAAGTCCGCTCACCGCCGGTGCCCGGCCAGCGCGAAGACGGCGATAACGAAGGCCGGGATCGCCAGCAGCGCGAATTTGGTGACGGTCAGCGAGGAAGCGAAGGCGAGCGAATCGGGATTGGCCGATTGGAAATCGGACAAGAGCCGCGCCACGGCAAAATTCTGGGCGTAGTCGGCAACCACGTAGGGAAACACCAGCACCAGCGAGAACAGTGCCTGCAATTGCGCCGACATGGCGCGGAACGTGCTGAGCCGCCGCCCGTAAACAAGGATGAGGCTCACCAGCGTCAGCGACAGCAGCGCCGGGAACAGGAGGTCGAAGGTCAAATAGTGCCAGACGATGATGATCTCGCCGCCGCGCCGGCCCAGCGCCGTGAGCCAGGCCATGCCTTCGTCGGGAGTGAAGCCGGCAACGCGGATGTCAAGCGAGGCCAGGCCGCCGCTCAAGCGCTGGAAATAGAGGAACTCCAGCGCCGTCATGGTCAGGAAAAGCGCAATCGAAGCGATGGAAAGCGCCGCCGCGTGCCGCGACAGCCGCAGTACCGCCACGCTCAAATCACGCCACAGTCCGCCCTGACGATCGGACTGATCGGCCTCCCGATCAAATTCCGCCCGGGTAATTGGGGCTTTCGCGGGTGATCGTGACGTCATGGGCGTGGCTTTCACGAAGTCCGGCATTGGATATGCGCACAAAGGTGGCGCGCTCGCGGAAGTCTGCAAGGTCACGTCCACCCACATAACCCATAGCGGCTTTCAGGCCGCCCGCAAGCTGGTGCAGCACGCCAGCCACAGGTCCTTTGTAGGGAACCTGCCCTTCGATGCCTTCCGGAACCAGTTTCAGCGTATCGCGGACCTCCGCCTGGAAGTAGCGATCGGCCGACCCGCGCGCCATGGCGCCGACCGAGCCCATGCCGCGGTAAGCCTTGAAGGAGCGGCCCTGGTGCAGATAGACCTCGCCCGGGCTCTCATCCGTGCCGGCGAGCAGCGAGCCGATCATGGCCGCACTTGCGCCCGCGGCGAGCGCCTTGGCGAGATCGCCCGAATATTTGATGCCGCCGTCGGCAATGACGCTCACGCCGGCCTTGCCGGCCGTCTCGACCGCCGACATGATCGCCGAAAGCTGCGGCACGCCGACACCGGCGACGATTCGCGTGGTGCAGATCGAGCCCGGGCCGATGCCGACCTTGACGGCGTCGGCGCCGGCATCGATCAGCGCCTGTGTGCCATCGGCGGTGGCGACGTTGCCGGCCAGGATGCGCACGGAGTTGGAGAGCTTCTTGGCCCGCGCCACCGCGTCCAGCACGCGCTGCGAATGACCGTGCGCTGTGTCGATGACAAGCAGGTCGACGCCGGCGTCGATGAGGCGCTCGGCGCGCTCGAAGCCGTCATCGCCGACGCTGGTGGCGGCGGCGGCGCGCAGCCTCCCTTGTGCGTCCTTTGTGGCATGCGGATTGAGCTGCGACTTCTCGATGTCCTTGACGGTGATCAGGCCGACGCAATTGCCGTTCCTGTCGACCACCACCAGCTTCTCGATGCGGTGCTTGTGCAGCAGGCGCTTGGCCTCGTCCTGGTCGACATTCTCCTTGACCGTGATCAGGTTCTCACGGGTCATCAGCTCATAGACCTTCTGCGCCGGATCGGAGGCGAAACGCACGTCGCGGTTGGTGAGGATGCCGACCAGGCGGCCGACCGTATGGCCGCCGGTGCCGCCATTCTCCACCACTGGAATGCCGGAAATGCTGTTGGAGCGCATCAGCGCCAGCGCGTCGGCAAGCGTGGCGTCCGGACCGATGGTGACCGGGTTCACCACCATGCCGGATTCGAATTTCTTCACCTGCCGGACCTGCTCGGCCTGCTCGGCCGGGGTCAGGTTGCGGTGGATGACGCCGATGCCGCCGGCCTGCGCCATGGCGATCGCCAGCCGCGCCTCGGTGACGGTGTCCATGGCGGCCGACAGGATCGGCACGTTGAGGTCGATATCGCCGGCGATGCGGGTGCGGATGTCGGTTTCGCCCGGCATGACCTCGGAATGGCCGGGCTGCAAGAGCACGTCGTCGAAGGTCAGCGCCAGGGCGCCGGTGGACGTTTCGATGATTTTTCCCATGGCCAGTCCTTTTGAATGCGGAAAAGGCGCTGGGCCGATTGGCCAGCGCCGACTCTCATCTTCCCTTTCAGGATTGGCGCTGGCTGGTAACACGTCCTGGGACGGAAGGAAAGACGGTCGTTGCGCGAGGCGCCGAGTTCCTATCCGGTGCCAAGAAGCGTATCGAGCAAAGCATGGCGCGGCGACGCAAAAGGATTGACGACGGTCACCCCGCCCCAGGTAAAGCCGTCTTGAAGGTCCTCTGACAGAAGAAGCCGGCAACCCGCCTGCGAGGCGGCGGAAAGAATGACCGCGTCCCAGATGCCAAAACGATGGTCGGCGGCCAGATCGGCTGCCATCGTCATCCCTTGGGGCGTCGTTGCGGTAACCGGAAATGCGTCTCGCCAACTCAAGAGAGCGTCACGAGCTGTTTGCGGCGATCGCCCGGCCTTGCGGACAAGCACATTGTATAGTTCACCCAGCACCTGGACGGGAACGATGGCAGTCTCTTGTGGAACGTTGCGCAACAGGTCGAGAACGGCATCGCGTTTTTCAACGCTGTTGATCCCTTCCGCATAGGCGAGGATGTTGGTGTCGAGTGCGACCTTCACCGGTCGTTCTCATAAAGCTCGTCACGGGTCCAATATCCCGCTTGCACGACCGGCTGCCGTTCAAGTCGTGATAACAAAGCCGAGCGCGCGCGCGCAGGCGCGCCTTCGTGCTTATCGGCAGGCACGATCCGAGCCACTGGACGTCCATGGCTGGTCACGACGTAGCTCTGCCCCTCACGTACCGCACGAAGGATATGAGAAAATCTGCGGTTGGCATCGGCAGCCGACACGGCTTCATCCACGATTGCACCTATTTGGAGTTATTTTCACTACAATAGCGATAGTCGCCCTGTTCATCAAGCATATTGGCAGTGACTTGCGCCACCAGTTGTGCGTTCGCGCAAAAGTGACAGCAATTTAATGCGACATCCGGGCGAAGGCGTGATACCCGCCCGTCGTAGCCGGTTCGCCCCCAAGCCGGGCCTAGAATTCGCGAAGACAAATCAGGGCGTTTCCCCTTGAACCGCATCATCCCGCTCATCCTGGCGGTCGCACTTTTCATGGAGAACATGGATTCGACCGTGATCGCAACGTCGCTGCCGGCGATCGCGATCGACATCCACACCAGCCCGATCGCGCTGAAGCTGGCGCTGACGGCCTATCTGGTGTCGCTGGCGATCTTCATTCCGATCAGCGGCTGGATGGCGGACCGGTTCGGTGCCAAGACCGTGTTCCGCGCCGCGATCGGCGTCTTCATCGCCGGCTCCGTCGCCTGCGCCTTTGCCAATTCGCTGCCGGCTTTCGTGGTGTCGCGCTTCCTGCAAGGCATAGGCGGCGCGATGATGACGCCGGTCGGCCGCCTCGTGCTGGTGCGCGCCACGCCGAAGAGCGAGCTGGTCGCGGCAATGTCCTGGCTGACCGTGCCGGCGCTGGTCGGCCCCCTGGTCGGCCCGCCGATCGGCGGCTTTATCACCACCTATCTGACCTGGCACTGGATCTTTCTGATCAACGTGCCGATCGGGCTGCTGGGCATCTGGCTCGCCACGCGCTATCTGCCGGAAAGCGCGCCGGCCGAGACGCCGCCGCTCGATTTCCCGGGATTTGTGCTCAGCGGTCTCGCAGCGTCCGGCGTCGTCTTTGGCCTTTCCGTCGTCAGCCTGCCGGCGCTGCCGCCGATGGCCGGCTTTATCACGGTGGCGGTCGGAGTGATCTCCGGCGTGCTCTATCTCATCCACGCCCGCCGCGCGAAGAACCCGCTGCTGGCGCTGGAGCTGTTCCGCAACCAGGTCTTCCGATCCTCCGTGCTCGGCGGCTCGCTGTTTCGCATCGGTATCGGCGCGGTGCCGTTCCTTCTGCCGCTGATGTTCCAGATCGGTTTCGGGCTGACGCCTTTCCAATCGGGCATGATCACCTTCGTTTCGGCGATCGGAGCCATCGGCATGAAGTTCGTGACCGCGCTGCTCTTCCGGCTCGCCGGTTTCCGGCGCGTGCTGATCTGGGGCTCGCTGGTCGCCGCCGCCTCGATCGCCATCTACGGTCTGTTCACGCCCGACACGCCCTACGCGCTGATGCTGGCGATCCTTCTGGTCGGCGGCTTCGTCCGCTCAATGTTCTTCACCGGCGTCAACGCGCTTTCCTATGCCGAGATCACGCCCGCCGACACCAGCAAGGCGACGCCGATCACGGCGGTCTTCCAGCAATTGTCGATCGCGCTCGGCGTGGCGCTGGCCGGCGGCATCCTCGAAGTGTCGACCTCGATCCATGGCGGGTCGCTGACCTTGAGCGACTTCCACATCGCCTTCTTCATCGTGGCGGCAGTGTCCGCCGCGGCATCGATCACCTTCATGCGGCTTGCGCCGGAGGCCGGCAGTGCCGTCTCGGGCCATGGCCGGCTGGCCACGCCGAAGACGCTGGAAACGGTGAGCACGGCTGGGAAGTAGAGCACCTTTTCCTTCTCCCCTTGTGGAGAAGGTGGATCGGCGCGATAGCGCCGAGACGGATGAGGGGTGTTCCAGCGGAGTGAGAGGTTGGCGTTCCTTGGAGCACCCCTCATCCGTCGCCTTCGGCGACACCTTCTCCCACAAGGGGAGAAGGACAAGCGCTATCCCTTAAACTCCTTCGCCAGCAGATAAAGCTCCACCGACTCATCCCTCGAAGCCGGCGGCTTCACGTGATGGACGGAGCGGAAGTTCTGCTTCAGCAGCGACAAAAGTTCGTTCTCGGCGCCGCCCTGAAATGTCTTGGCGAGGAAATGCCCGCCGGGTTTCAGGACGTGCAGCGCGAAATCGGCCGCGACTTCGCACAGATGCATGGTGCGCAGATGATCCGTGCGGCGGTGCCCGGTGGTGGGCGCGGCCATATCGGACAACACCACGTCCGGCTGGCCGCCGAGCGCCTCAGCGAGCTTTTGCGGCGCGTCGGGGTCGAGGAAATCCATCTGCAGGATGATGGCGCCCGGGACCGCATCCATCTCGAGATAGTCGATGCCGACGACATGGGGATTCTCGGCGCTCGACTTCGTCCGCGCGGCTGCCACCTGGCACCAGCCGCCGGGCGCCGCGCCCAGGTCGATGACCTTCATGCCGGGCTTCAGCAGATGGTGCTTGTCGTCGATCTCGAGCAGCTTGTAGGCGGCGCGGGAGCGGTAGCCGTCGGCCTTGGAGCGTTGCACATAAGGATCGTTCATGTGGCGCTCGAGCCAGCGGCGCGACGATTCCTTCAGCCCGCTCTTCTTCTTGATCCTAGTCTTGAGGACGCGCAGGCTGGCCGAGCCCGGCTTTTCCGGTTTCTTTGTCATCGGCGCCCATCATTCCGCCAGACGCCGTCATCGGCCATCAGCTCGCTCAGGATCCCCTCGCGCAGGCCGCGGTCGGCGACACGTAGCCGCTCGGATGGCCACACACCGCGGATCGCTTCCAGGATGGCGCAGCCGGCCAGCACGAGATCGGCGCGGTCGGCGCCGATGCAGGGGTTGGCGCAACGCTGCTGGAAATCCCAACCGATCAGCCGCTCGATCATGCGATCGACGCTGTCGCGGTCCATCCACAGCCCGTCGACACGGCGGCGGTCGTAGCGCTCGAGATCGAGATGCACGCCGGCCAGCGTCGTCACCGTGCCGGAGGTGCCAAGCAGGTGGAAGTTGGGGCTGGCCAGCACATGGGCGAGCCGGTCGCGGCCGTCAAAAGCCTTCAGCCGCGCGGCCACGTCGTCGACCATCGCGGCAAAGGTCTCGCGCGTCACGGTGCGGCCGCCGAAGCGTTCGGCGAGCGAGACGACGCCGACGGGCAGCGATGTCCAGGAGACGATGTGATTGGCCAGACGTGGCGAGCGCCGTCCGGTCAGGTCGATCAGCGCGATTTCCGACGAGCCGCCGCCGATGTCGAACAGCACCACGCCTTGCGTGTCGCGCTCGACCAGCGAGCCGCAGCCGGAAACGGCAAGGCGGGCCTCGGTCTGGCGGTCGATGATCTCCAGCTTCAGCCCGGCCTCGCGCTCGACGCGATCCAGGAACTCGACGCCGTTGGCGGCCGAACGGCAGGCCTCGGTGGCAATCAGCCTGGCTTTCCTGATCTTGCGGTTGCGCAGCTTCTCGCCGCAGATCTTCAGCGCCTCGACGGCACGATCCATCGCCGCCTGGCCGAGCCGGCCGCTGGCCGTCAGCCCCTCGCCCAGCCTGACGATGCGCGAGAAAGCGTCGATGACGCGGAATTGGCCGTGACGTCCAGGCACCGCGACCAGCAACCGGCAATTGTTGGTGCCAAGGTCGAGCGCGGCGAAGACGGGCAATTCCTGCTGGGGCTGACGTGGCGGAGGCTGGAGCGGCGGCCTTCGCTCGGCCTGCAGGGGCGGGCTCTGAGGCTGGCTTGCTGTTGTGCTGGCAGGCGCGGCATTGGGCACGGCGCCGTTCTCGTCACGCGCGAACACCTTGCGGCCGCGCTTGCGCTTGCGGCGCTTGCGCGTCTTGCCTTTCGGCTGATCGCCATGCTGGTCGGCCTGACTTGCGCCGCCTTGCCTGTGGCTTACATGTCTGGGGTCGGCATGTCTTTGGTGCGCACCCGCGTGGCGGCTGAATCGCGCCGGTTGCGGGCCTCCCGACTGCGCCGGCGATGCCCCGGACATGCCCACTGCCGACGCGCCCGCGCCGGTATCGTGGTCTTCCACTTCAGTTCCTTCCGGCGCCGCGCGAACCGGGAACGGACGCAGCAGGCACCTCGATTTGTTTCAAGTTGGCAACAGAGTAGCAGTGCCGTTCGCAATCACCAAGAGCGCGGGGCTCGAATTTTGGCAGGCTCACGTCGGGGCAATGTCTTGCCGGTTGAATAGCCGGCTTCAATCAGGCATGTCTCAAATGCGGGTTCGAAGAGGCTGGGCACCATCAAACAATGAGCAGCAACGCAAGATGACGACGCCATGAATTGGAGGCGCTATTTCTGGCCGGTCATAGGCATCGCGGCCGTTGCGTTCTCGCTGTGGCTGCTCATTCACGAATTGCGCGGCGTATCGCTCGACGATGTCTGGGCCGGCATCGCCGCCATCCCGCCGCGCGGCTGGGTGCTGGCGGCGCTGAGCTCCGTCGTCGCCTATGCCTCGCTCGCCGGTTACGACCACATTGCGCTCTTGCATATCGGCAAGAAAGTATCGTGGCTGTTTGTAACGCTGTGCTCCTTCACCACCTACGCGGTGTCGCACAATATCGGTGGCTCAGTGTTTTCCGGCGCGGTGATCCGCTACCGCGCCTATGGCACGAGGGGGCTGACCGGCCAGGAGATCGGCGTGCTGGTGGCGATCTGCTGGTTCACCTTTATTCTCTCCAGCGTCTTCCTCGGCGGCCTCGTTCTGCTGTTCGAGCCGCAGATCATCGATCGCTTCACCGGCGCGCCGCACCATGGCGCCGCCTTCGCCGCCGGGCTTGCCATGCTCATCCTCGTCGGAGCCTATGCCTTCGGCAGTTGGCTTCGGCTGAGACCGCTGAAGATCGGCTCCTTCCAGTTGCACTACCCGGCGCTGCCGATCGTGGCGAGACAGTTGCTGGTCGGGCCTGTCGAGCTGCTGGCCGCCGCCGCGATCATCTATTTCGCCCTGCCGGAGACCGGCAATCCCGGCTATTTCGTTGTGCTCGGCGTGTTCATGGTGTCGTTCTCGATCGGGCTCCTGTCGCATGCGCCGGGCGCGCTTGGGGTGTTCGAGGTCGTCTTCCTCACCGGGCTGTCGGACATGGACCCTGTGGGCGTGCTTGCAGCACTTCTGGTGTTCCGCCTGTTCTATCTCATCATTCCGCTGCTGATCGGCCTTTGCATGGTGCTCTATTTCGAGCATTCGCAGTACAGCAAAGGCGGCAGTTGAGCCCTTTGCCCGCTTCCGCGGGGAGCATCCGCAAAAAGGCTGCGGTTGATCTCAGTTGCGGGCTTGACTATTTTCCGATGGCGGCTACAAGGCAGCGCTCGCGGCACATGAGCCGCTTGGCTAGCGCGACACCAGACGCGCCTGCTGGGGAATAGGTTAACGGTAGACCCACGGACTCTGACTCCGTTAGTCCTGGTTCGAATCCAGGTTCCCCAGCCAAACTGGACTTCCTCTCGACAAAGCTGTCTGCGATGCGCTTGTTGCGGCTTCAGATGCGACCGTTTCCGCAAGTAGATCAAACGGTTGCCTGAAGACGGCGTGAACCTCGCCTTGGTCCCATTGGCAGTTCGACAGCACGAGATTCAAGAGCCGCTTTTTCTCGTTCGCAGGCTGTTTCACAAACAGTCGGCTGGCGTTGCGGGCCAGTTCCAACAGCCGGATGCCATCCTCCATGTATGACTCTTCGGCGCTACCATGGCGCTCTATCTCGCGAAGCAGCCGCGTCTGTTCGGTTCGCCACTGTGCCGACATCCGGTCGTAGAAGGCGTTGTCGATGCGGCCATCTAGCTTGTCGAGATACATGGCGTGCAGCCGATCCTCGAGCCGCTTGTACTCAACCTGGCATCGATGGATCGCCTGTTCATGCTCGCGGCGCTCGTCGGCATGGCTGGCCATGAGGGCTGCCTTGACCCATTCCAGTATCTCTTCGTCGAAATGCAACCGGTCGAGCAGGTTGGCGAATGCCTGATCGAGCACTTCCTCGCGGACGTATTTGCCGCGGCAATCACCGTACCCGCCCCGGCCTTTGTTGGTGTGCCCCGTGCAGTGATAGTAGACGTATTTGCCCTTCTTAATCTCCGCCACGACAGCGCAGCCGCACTCGGCGCAGGTCATTAGGCCGGTAAAGGCGAATTCGTTACCTGTCGGATGGGTCGGCATCGCATGGCGGCCCGTCAGGATGCCCTGAACTCGCTCCCATAATTCGATCGATACGAGAGGCTCGTGCTTGCCCTGGTGCAATTTGCCGTTCCACTGGAACAGCCCCGTGTAAAGACGATTGCGGAGGATCATATGCACAGTGCTGACTGGAACCGGATTGCTGCTCTTGGGATAGATTAGCCCATCGCCATGGGCCGCCTTCGCCAAAGCCTTGAGCGAATACTGGCCGGTTGCGTAGCGCTCGAACAACTGTGTGACGACTGGAGCCAGTTCAGGATGCGGCTCGATAACCTTTCTGCCATCCTTTCCCGTGGTGTTGATATAGCCCAGCGGAGCCTTAGTCGGCCAGATGCCCTGCTCTGCCTTCTCCATCTGGCCCTTGCGAGCTTCTTCCGACAGGTTGTCAATGTAGTTCTTGGCCATCAAGACCTTGATCCCGTGCATGAACTTTTCAGATGAGCGCGAGTCTCGCGACAGCGTCACACCTTCTTTCGCAAGGTGGATTTCTACATCCAGTTCATCGAGAGTCACCCAATCCTTCAGGTTGCGATACAGCCGATCGGTCTTCTCGACCAGGACGCTTCGAATGCCGGGATGCTTTCGCAGGTATTTGACCATTTCGGTGAAGTTGGTCCGGCCGCTAGTCTTGGCCGTCTCGACGTCGATAAACTCCTGCACGATGTCGAATCGCTGTTGCAGCGCGTAGTCGCGCAGCAGCTTGCATTGCGCGGGAATGGAGAAGCCTTCCTTCTCCTGTTCCTTGGAGGAGACACGCGCGTAAAGGAGCGCCTTCACAAGTCCTGTGGGCCTGGCGACCCTCATAATTCGCTGATTCATCTCGGTGCCTCCTTGCCTCGCTGGTCATCGGGTTACGGAAGGACAAAGCCGGCGACCGGCTATTTGCCCCGGTCAATCCGGTCCCACTCGGCAAGGATGCGGAAGAAGCCGCCGATATTGTCGACGATTTGCCTTGCATCCTCCGTTGATAGGGACCGCCCCATGCGAGCCTCAAACAAGCGAGCCGTTCGTTCCAGGAACGCCTCGTCAACGACGCGCCGGCGCGAAAAAAGATCCGCCGCCACATCGCGCCTGACGCCGCGTTTTGTGGTGCGCCGTGCCCCCTTCACAGGGTATGTCCCGAGCATATCTGCATCGGGACAAGGATGGCTGAAATCGCTTTGGCGCCGAATGGCCGTTGTGTGCGCCTACGTATCCCTTTCTACTCTGTATGAACGCCAACGTCTGCTTCCTGATCAAGCGGGAGATCAGCGGCACGGCTTCCGGGACCGATCAGATCGGCGGCCATGGCTTGATATCGGCGACAATCCGACTGAACGATGGACCTGTCAGGCCGCTCAAGCGGCACGCTCCCGGCGATTTCCTTCAGATCACGCAGGATCGATTCAATATGTGGCCAGGGAAAATCTGTCGGGTCGTCGATCTCGCGATCTGCGCCGACGACAATTTCGAGCTTCGCGACAACGCCGAGAAGTGAATGTGCCGGCGTATTCGGAAGTGTATCCTGAATTTTTAAAGCTGCTGTCGCGGCCTCGACTTCCGCCTGGTAGGCGATCGAGTAACCAACCCGCGCATCCTTTGATGCCGGACAGGCGGCGCCGAGAACGCGCGTTTCAAGGCGTTGCTGGAGCCGGCAGAGAACCCTCGAGACATGATGTGCCCGCACCCAGTCTCGTAGCAACCCAAGTGCCGGCTCTGCTTCGTCGAAACGAGCAGATTCCCTAGCAGCCCGCTCGCCGCCTCCCCCGTGCGTGACGGAAGACAAAGTCGTGCTATTGTCGGAATCAGCCATGATCCGAGCTCCACAACAGCTTGCACGTGGCCAGGCCGGATCGGTGTTGCATCACCAATCCGGCCGCCTAATTGAAATCGAGACTACACGAAGTGCAGCATATGATCAACCAAAATCACTATATTATGGTGATTTTATGAACCCGGTGCAGTGCCGCATGGCGCGAGCTGCATTGGGATGGGGTGTTTTAGAGCTTGCTAAAGAGGCCGGCGTCTCAACTCAAACCGTTGTAAGATTCGAGCGAGGCGAGACCTTGAAACAGTCCACAATAGTTCAGCTTAGAGCAACATTCGAAGCTGCAGGAATTGAGTTTATTGCAGAGAATGGTGGCGGGCCGGGAGTGCGTTTATCGCCCCGTTCCACCAGCTGACAATTTCAGCAGCTTCATAGTAGAGAATGCAATCAGGGAGCTTCATACTGACGTAGGACGCTCCTGCACGGGCAACTGCATAGTCAGACAACGCCCCAAACTGGACGTCCGATACATTGCGCCCGGAGCCCGCTAGCTCTAGCTCGTGGTTGGCTGTCTTCCCTGGCCCGGGTTGTTTCCTGCCATTTCGCTTCCACTGACATCGCGAGGGCGTCAACCCTAGTCCCAAATCGGCGGGACCTTGGTGCTGCTGCGGCGGAAGAACATCCTGAGCACGCAATAGATACGATTAATCGAGCGGCTTAACCGCCTGCCAATCGAGCTTCAGCCGTCGTAGTTGCTCAAAGGTCCGGTCTCGCATCTCGTCGCCAGGCGGCGTCACGTTCAGCATACCAAGCAAACCTTGCGCCTGCGCGAGTAACGGCTCCGCTCCTGTGTTACCTTGTTTCGCACGCCAATTGGATGCTGCGGCCAGTAGCTTGTCACGATAGTCGTAGGGCGGGCTGCCGCGAACTGCCGTCCGATCGAGCAGGATCGCCACGGCATTGTGAATTTCGGGCAACTCGGGGATGAGCGCGAGCCGGCCTTCAGCGACGTACCGCATCGCCAATTCTGTTCGGCGATCCAGATGTTCATTGCTTCGTTCGATTCGACCAACCGTCTCGCGAGAAACTCCGATCGCAGCTCCGAACTCAGCCTGCGACATGCCGCAATGTTTGCGCAACCGCGATGCTTCGGGTCCATCCATTTCGATAACCTCTATGCTGACGCTATGCAATTAGGTGGCAAAACTCAATATAAAAGTGTCAAAATGACGCAAATCAGTCCGGTGTTTTGCGCTCTTGCCGGACGAGCGCTTTGTCTAGGGCGGCCAGAAAGCCATCTGGAAACCGAAGCCCGCCCTCGCGAGCGCGACCGAGATATCCGCGCAGTGCGCGGGCCGAGAGGGGTTTCCAACTGCTGTCTCGAAACGTTTCTATCGAAGGCGCCATAACGTTGGACGGCCGTTCGCTTGCTTCTACCACAAAGTGACCGTTCGAATTGCCGTACGCAGCGTCGGGCCAAGCAGACTCTGTGGATAGAGGTCGAGTGCGAAGGGCGAGCATCTCGCCAGGCGCATCGAGGCGTTGTGCCAACCAACGTGCTGCAGGAACTGACACTGCATTTCCGACCATCGACCATCGTGGCGATCGCTTCGCGCCAAAATTTAAATCTGTCCAGCCGCGCGGGAAGCCTTGCAACGCTTCGCACGCTTCAACGCTAGGCGTTAGCACCTCTCCGTCGGGAAACAATACCGCTGGGGTCGAGGGAATGCCAAGCCCGGACGCAATTTTGAGCGGCGGTATTCCGTCCACCGCCAGGCCCATTCCTCGCCGGCCCTCCGTCCAGTAAAAACCAATCGGGCGGTCCATATTCGCCACCGGCTTAGCCGCCCCGCCGCATTCGTCGGCGAACAGCACTTCTCGAGGATCCAACGTTGTGCTCGCTACGAGAAACACGCGGCGGCGGCGATGTGGCAATCCGAAGGACGTCGTGTTGACGACGCGATAGGCCCAGGAATAGCCAAGCGCCTCAAGGGCGTTAACGAGTGATTTCATTGCGGCACCGCGACCGAGGTGAAGCATGAAGTAGACATTCTCGATCGCGAGCGTCGGACGTCCTTCGAGACCCAGCAAATCGAACAGATGCCGAATGTCCTCCTACTGTCGGCTTCAACTCGACCGCATCTGTGCCGTCGATGTCGTCGAGGGTCTCAAGCGCTTCGATCGCGTCCCAATCGATATGCGCCGAAACTCCTTCTTTGGATTTCAAGCCCTGGTCCGGATCGAAAGGCGACCCGTCCCACCGATGAGAGGTGACATTCAGATCCGAGGCCAGCTTGTGGGCGGCCAGCCGGCCGATGCCCTTTTCGCCGGTGAACCTGCGCAAGAAAAGTTGAGAACGATTGTCGCCTTCAGTTTTCGTCCGTCCAGCAATTGTTAAGAAGCCCTTTTCGAAAGCCTCGACGGTCATTCCGGTGCCGTCGTCCTCGACGATGATCGTGCCGTCGGCGTGGTTGAGGCGCTCTCCGTGAACCCGAACCCGGCGGGCGTCGGCGTCGTAAGCATTCTTCACGAGCTCGACCATGGCCGTGCTGTCACGGCCAACGAGCAGTTCACCCAGTTCCCTAAAGAGCTTGGTATCTACTGAGAATTTTGCCAATACGCCCTCGATATGGCCCCATTAATCCGAGGGCTTACGAAAACCGGTTATAGCAAATCGTCTCCAAGATGCTACTGGTCTTGCATGAAGCGAGCCGAGGCGATCCAAGCTATGCACGACCGTTGCGCCATTTATACGGCGTCAGAAACGGCTGCGCGCTTGCTGGACGTCGTGGGATGGACCGCAGAACAGGACCTATCTACCTCTGTCTTCCTTGAGCCATGTGTAGGCGAGGGAGCGATCCTCGTGGAGGCTCTTGAGCGTTTGATCGCAAGCCTCCGGCGACACGGCCATCCCCTGGCCAAAAGAGGTCTCTTACCGCGAATCAAGGCGTTCGAATTTCACGCGCCCGTTGCGGCGGAGGCACGAAAGGCAATCCGTCTCGTTTTGATGCGCGAAGGCGTTCGTTGGGATACCAGCGGCTCGCTTGCGGACGCCTGGATTCGGCAGGCGGATTTCCTCCTGCAATCGCCTGAAGGCGCTACGCACGTCGCCGCGAATCCTCCCTATCTGCGGTGGAGCAAGCTTCCACCATTGTTGGCGGAAGAATATCGCGCCCATGTTCGAGCAGTCTCGACGCGCGGAGACATAGCCGTCGCGTTTATCGATCGAATGCTCGCGTGGGCGGGCGACAAAGGACGGATAGCTGCACTTGTTAGCGATCGGTGGATGTATGCACAGTACGGCGCGGCGTTCATCACCGACCTCAAGGAAAATGGCTGGAACCTCGCGGTGGTGGACGATCAGCCGGTCATGCCGTTCGTCCGCCCAGTTGGAGTGTCATCCGCGATAGTTCGCATTGATCGGAAGGCTATCGAACTCGAAGGAAAGCAAAGTCGCCGCGATACCGCTCGTATAATCCATGCCCGGCTGTTGGCACGGCATGGTGGGCTCGACGAGGCAGGATGCACCGTAAAAGTGGGCCCCGCATTGGGATGCGGAGACACCTTCCTTGTGTCGGATGCCGATGCAGCCTCGATCGAGCCGGAACTCGTCCGCCCGTTCGTTCCTCGTGAAATGCTTGACGGTACGGCGATTGAGAAATGCGACGCGAAGGTCGCGGTGCCGTACGACCGGAGCGGGCAAGCTATCGAACTGAAGGACTGGCCGGGTTTCTCGCGATGGGTGGGCAATCACAAGAATAAGCTTAGGTGCCGCAGCCACGTCACTGGAGAGAAGCGATGGTGGCGAACCATCGACGCGATTGGGCCGCAGTGGGACGAGCGGCCGAAGCTTCTGTTGGCGGAAATGTGCCGAAACGTCTTTACCACGGTCGACCGAAGCGGCGGGGTTCCCGCACACTCGGTCTACGCCATTTGGTCGACAGAATGGCCGATTGAAGCGCTGCAGAGGGTACTCAACGGCGGTTTGCTCCGGTTGACAGCCGAGGCGGAGGCACCGCGCCTTAAGGGCAGTTGGTTTCGGTTCTACAAGCGCTTCATTGTCCGCACTCCGCTTCCGAAATGGTCGGCCCTTTCGATCGACGTGCAGACCGCTCTTGCCGGAGGTGACGTGTCCCGCTTCGCAGTCGCCTATTTCGAGCTTTTCGAACATCAGCCAAGGTTCGCGTCACCAGGAGAAAACCTTGCCGACTAGACGGATGGACGACGTTCCGGATTCGAGACGGCGTCTGATGGCTAACGTCCGGTCGGCAAACACCAAGCCGGAATTGATCGTGCGAAGCGTCGCGCACTCGCTCGGCTACCGATATCGCCTGCATGTAAGATCGTTGCCTGGGTCGCCCGATTTGGTATTTCCGCGGAAAAGAAAGGTTATCTTCGTCCACGGCTGTTTCTGGCACCGCCACTACGGCTGTAGCCGCACGACAGTCCCAAGGACGCGAGCTGACTACTGGAACGCGAAGTTTTCTGCGAACGTCACACGAGATGCGGCGCAGGTAATTGCGCTTCGGGAGTTAGGCTGGTCGGTGCTCACAATTTGGGAGTGCGAGACTCAAGACCTTCCGGCATTGCAGCAAAATATCTCTCGCTTTATTTCGGACGGCGTGGCGGTTTGCGGATCGCGCGGCCCCGACTTCAGAAAGAGCCGAACGCTGCCGAGGTAAAGGCACTTTGCCGTCACGCCCTAACGAAAGCCGTCCACCAGCTGGGCCACGTCTGTCCGTCGGCGAATACAATGACAGGTTTCAGGCGACGATAGCTGAGTTGTGATCGGCCAAGGTCGGATGCGGGTTGACAGGAGCTCTACTCAATACCTAGCGGTCTCTTTGCGGCCCCTTTCCAGTCATCGGCCCTGCTGGGCATTAGTCACTGCTTTTTCGCCCCATTCTGGTGTGCCAGGAGACGGGATCAGCGACCCACCGATTGATTTCGGATTCGCGCCATCCCGCCCCGTTTACGGTAATCTTGATTTGAGCCGGGAACGTGCCTTCGGCGATTTTGCGGTACATCGTTGAGCGGGACAAGCCGGTCCGCGCGAGAACGGTCTTCAGGCGAATGATACGATCCGGTTCAGGCATGGCTGCTTTGCCTTTCGCTGGGAGCATTTGGCACCTGCTGGAACCAGAAAGAGCAGCCCACGGTCCGCGCGCAATTCAATTTGTCATCTCATCGACCTGGAGCGTGGAAACGGCGGCAAATCGGAGGGCTCAGAGTCCAATGCCAGGCCCTCTGCCGATGCCGTGGTTGAACGCGAGTTCCACACCCAGACGCCGACCGGATTCCACCTGGATGCCAAGCGCCTTCTTATGATTGGCGAGTAGCGATTCCAGCTGCGGATCGCGCTCGAGGCCCTTGGCCATGTCGGACATCGCCGAGCGCGTCGACTTATAGCCGGACATGTCGCCGGCCTGGTATTGGTCCTGACTTGTCCGATGGAGCTTCTGCCAGCGTTCCACGAAACGATCGGCCCGGCGACCTGGGTCGGCGTCCAGTCCGACGCGGATTTCCGTTTCAAGTTGGAGAGCAAGCACGATGCGGTTGACGCGACCGGTCGCCGCTTCACGAACCAGCTCGGGATTCTTGACATAGGCCGCTTCGGCATCGCGCCAGCCATGCGGCCGGACCTTATCGAAAGCGGTACGTGCATCTCTCAATTCGCGCATCTGCTCAGGACTCCCCTGCCCGACCGAATTTCCAATGCGGATAACGGCCTCTAGCGCACGCGCGTGACGCACGAGCGCCTTCGTGCGCGCGCTGCGCAATGCCGCTTCCGGATCCACCTGCGCATCCGTATCGTGCTGCGCTCCTCTGGCGGCAGCTTCTCTTCCAGGCGTGGCATCGCCGTTTTGCGCTCGACCCTCTTCCCTTCCCGGCTGATGCCCACGGTCCCGGGCTGGCTCGGCGCCTGCGGGCGAGCGCAACCCATCCAGCAACTCACCGATCCTGTCGCGGAGCTTCTCCGGAACGACACTGCGCACGATCTCGACCACACGCTGTCGGAAGCTGATCCCTCGACCCTCGGCATAATGCTGCGCCGGGTCAATCTGGTCGTAATCCGACGCCATGTCCTTGGCGCGGTCGCGCGACAGCGTCCGGACGAGCCGTTCGCGGGTTGCGAAGTCGTCGCTGCCGTAATGCAGGTCCATCCTGTCGCGATGCCGCGATAGGGCAACGTAGCTGCCATGCGCGTCCATGCCTGGCGTGGCGAGCACATGGGTGCGGTCGACGGTCATGCCCTGAGCCTTGTGAATGGTCGCGGCATAGCCGTGGTCGATGTGAGCATAGTCCTTCAGGTCAAAGCGCACAGACCTGCCGTCGTCAGTGCGCACTGCCATGCTCTGGATGCTGACCTCTTCGATCACGCCGAGCGTGCCGTTCTTGACGCCGAGCGACCGCTCGTTGCGCAGGAACATGATCCGGTCGCCGCGTGCGAAGGTCCTTGCACCGCGCTCCAGATCCAGGTGAACCTCGTCGCCGAGATCTCCAGCGGCACGCATACGCTCACGGGCCGCCTTGTTGAGCGCGCGCACTTCATCGTTTGTGTGGGTGAGAATGATCCGGCTTGCTGCAGGCTCTGCCTTCCTGTCGCGATCCCAACGCTCTACAAGATCGCTGCGCGCCTCGTCGCGCGTCGCAGCCTGGTGCACCATGCCTTTCGCGTCATAGGCACCGATCGCGACGCCTATCCTGCCGGTTGCCAGATCGCGCGTTGCGTCACGCTGCCAGTCCTCGCGCTGCCGGCGCACCTGACCGATCTCGACGCCACCGTGGCGTTCGTGGATGGAGCGGAACGCAGCACCCGCCTCGATTGCCTGCAACTGCTGCGGATCGCCGACCAGCACCACCTTCGCGCCAGCGTCCGCCGCATTGGAAAGCACGCGCTCCAACTGGCGCGTGCCGACCATGCCGGCCTCGTCGATCACCAGGACATCACGCGCGGTGAGCAGATCGCGTCCCTGTCCCCAGCTGTGTTCCATACTCGCGATGGTGCGAGACGAGATCCCTGATCCGCTTTCGAGATTCTCGGCCGCGATGCCGGACAGTGCCGCACCTCGGACCTCGTAACCCGCCGCCGCCCAAGCCTGGCGCGCGACACCCAGCATGGCGCTCTTGCCGGTGCCGGCAAAACCGACAACGACACCAAGACCGCGGCCGTCGGTGATGTGCTCCAGCGCATCGGTCTGCTCACCTGAGAGAACTAGACTTCGATGCTTGGCATCAGCCAAAGCCGTCGCACGAGCCCAGTCACTCACCGCATGGCGCTCCTCCCCAGCCATGCGTTCCGCCGCGCGATGCAGGCGCTGTTCGGTCTCGATCATCTGCCGGGTGGTGAAGCGGTCTTCGCCGCGGCCGTCTTTGCCGAGTTCGACTAGATCGGGCGCTCTGGCGATCGCGCCCGTCACTTCGTTAAACTGCTCGAGCCCATTGCTGTGGCGATGCGCAAATTTTGCAATGTCGGTGCGTGTGAAGGTCGATTGCTGATGCGTGATCGCGTCCAGCGCCAAGTTAGGGTCGGCGATGATCCGCGCGCCATTGTTGCGTGCGATTTCGCGATGCAGCTCGGCGCGATCGGCTTCAATGCCGGCGGTGTCGAGGCCGCTGCCCTCAATACGTTGCGCCGGAGCACCAATCTGGGTCTGCGGCTCCAAGGCAATGCCCTGCGCTTCCAGGCTGCGATGATCGATGCGGGCGTCGATGTCGAGTTCGGCAAGGCGCTCATTGGCAAGCTCCGCCCATCGTTCGCGCCAGCGCTCGACCATCTGAGTAGCGTTCCAGTCGCGGACCTTCGCGCAAAAACCGTTCTCATCGACGGAGCGCATGGTGAGCATGACATGGGCATGCGGCTTTGGACTGCCGTCCTCCGCCCTGTCCCAATGCACATTGAGGTCGGCCACCATGCCTCGGCTGACGAACTCGGCCTGCACGAAGTCGCGCGCCAGCTCGATGCCTTGCGCCTGGCTCAGTTCGCGCGGCAGGGCGAACTCCACCTCGCGGGCAAGCTGCGCGTCCTTGCGCAGCTCGACGGCCTCGACGTCGTTCCAAAGCCGTTCGCGGTCGCTCCAGGCTTCCGGTGCATTCTTCGGCAGCAAGACCTCGGAATGGACGACGCCGCGCTTGGCCGAGAAGTCGTGGCTTCGATCAATGCGCTCGTCGCGCAGCCGAGAAGCCGAGCGATATGCGGCAGACGCCACAGCGCTGCTCCCAGCCTTGCGGCCAATGACCTTGACGTGAAGATGATAGATCGCCATCGCGATCCATTCATTTGCATGTCAAAGCGCACGTCGGCACGACGTATAAGCGCGCCCTCCCTCGAAAAAATCTCGGGATGGACCAGCCCGTCCCGGGCTGTCTCGGCAACCCTGAAGCCTTTCGGCAACTGCTCCTCTATCATCCTCGCATCGACAATCGATGGAGACGGCCCATGCGCAAACCACGAGACTTCGACGCGGAACTGAAGGCGCTGGAAGACAAGGCGCGGGAGCTCAAAACCCGGAAGTTGCAGCAGCTTGGGGAACTGGTGATCGCCACCGGCGCCGATCAACTCAGCACCGACGAACTGGCCGGCGCGCTGGTCGCCGTTGCTGAAACGAAAGATACCGCAAAGCGCGAGGCATGGGCCAAGCGTGGGGTGACGTTTTTCGAGAGCAGGTCACGGCGAACTGCTCCGGCAACTCAGCGCAACCAGCGTAGCGCTCCACCGCAACAAGGCAGCCCGCAATCGGTGGCAAGTGGCACGGGCTCTCAATGACATGCGCATCTGGCAGGTCGAGCGCCGCAAGCGCACCCGGCAACTGATCGAACTCGGCGGCCTGGTCATCAAGGCAGGCGTCGTCGAGCTCACCAATGACGATCGCGCAGTCATCTATGGCGCTCTGCTCTCAATGGCCGACAAGCTCACGAGCGATCGCGGCGAACAGCTACGAAAAATCTGGTCGACGAGAGGTCGGGAGGCGTTCATCGCGGAACTAAGAAAAAATCAGTGACGAGCTCCGTCGCCGGTGTCGACCGTGTGCGGGCGACGCGAGACCTCAACTAAACGCAGGTTTTCCGCCATGATCCGAACAATTAAGGATCCCTTTTGGAATCGAACATCCCGCTCCGGCTGAGGCCGTTCTAATCGTGCGCCAGGTCGAAGGCTACTATGATGAGGGCGAGGTCGTCGTTATCCCTATTGGCCTAAAAGGGGTCAAGCTCGTCGAGCGTCTGCGGTCTAGGGGCGCCAGCGCACGTTCGTCTGGCCACTGTCCTACACCTGCTCGAGGTCAGCCGGCTTGCGTACTCGCCTCAGTTGCGCGATCCTGCCTCTGCAAGTCTTGGGGGATAGACGGTGCTTCACGATACATGCCTACAGGCCTATCATGCCGGCGGGGTGGACGCGGTCAACCGCCTTCTCAGAACGCAGTTTCCTGCCGACCCGGATCCAGTCCGAGCGAGGAACGATTTGGAAGAAACTGGCTATTGGTCGATTACCCGGCACGAGAAGAAGGACCCCGGCGGCGGGATGTACCGCGACTTCGGAGCGTTAAAGCATATCTCGCCGATGATGAGGATGATCTATGAAGTTGATCCGATGGTCCTGCTCGCACTGCGGTTGCGCCTGCGTGAGGCCGCGGAAGAATGCTGCATGACTGCGACTATATTCCGCTGGGGCGTCCTTCTCGGATTGGTCGGCTTTGTTGTCGGTTTCGTTGGCCCGCTCATCTTTAGCCCAGATGCGAACCAGGGTCCGCTTCTCGGCCTATTGATCACGGGGCCGCTGGGGCTGGTTTTTGGGTTGATAGTAGGATTGATCGCGGCGCTTCGAGATCGTCGACGGTGGCGCTAGAGCCGCTCCCGCCCCCGGTCTTACGCGCCCGTGCCCTGGTCACTTTGGATTCGCGACTCCTGAAGGAGCTCTGCGATTTCCTTGACACCCGCGCGAGTGCAATCTCGGCCTTCGCCTTTTCGGCCCGGATCTTGGCCGCACGGTTAGAATTTCGGGTAACCTGGACACCGATCGTTTCCGTTGATGCCAACGTTTTGGAGGAAGCGGCGTTCCAGCAACTCTAAAGGGGCCGCTAGCGCGTTTCCGCCGTCCTACCCGGGCCCTAGTTCTCTGCATGGCTGAAGACCACGCTGCCGCTGTCCTTGCGAACCTCAACGCAGATTACCCCGTCATCTCCCTTCCGCGTCTGGAACATGGCTATCGCGTGATCCTTGGCCGTCTTTTCGGCATCAAAGATCACCTTGTCGATGATGCCTTTTCGATCGTACCAAATCACGGTGTAGGGCATTGGGCACCCATGTTGCGTCCCGCCACCTTGCACCTGAAATAGACGCTCGTGAAGGGGCGCCACGCTTCGCCGCCGTCGATCATCGGCTGGGCGATGAAGGCCGAGAGGACGGCGCAACTCGTTACCGACGCCCTCATCATGGCGATCTGGCGCCGAGGCAAACCGGACAGCCTGCTGCATCATTCCGACCAAGGGTCGCAATATACGAGCGAGCAGTTCCAGCGCCTGATGGCCGATAACGGCATCACATGTTCGATGAGCAGGTCGGGCAACGTGTGGGACAATGCCGCGATGGAGAGCTTCTTCTCGTCGCTGAAAACCGAGCGCACAGCCCGCAAGGTCTACAGGACGAGAGATGACGCCAGGGCCGACGTGTTCGATTACATCGAGCGCTTCAACAACCCGCGGCGACGGCATTCGACATTGGGCTATCTGAGCCCCGTCAAGTTCGAGGAGCAAGCTATGCTGGCTTAACCTGGTGTCCGAAAAACCGGCAGCAGGCCAAAGGCCCATGGCAGCCCGCAGGCTCGGGCCACATTGCCGGCTAGCCGGCTGAAGGTCTTTTCCAGCTATTCCCCGGTCTGGTCTGGCATAGCTCACTGAGCGGTGTCGGCGAGTTTCTCCCGGCTGCGCGTTGCCTGGGTTGATCTCATTCGCATGGCTCGGAGGAAAGCGATCGCGCCCACATCGCAGCCATGACGGGAAGGACCGTTGGAGCTTATTATGATTTTGGCTTGTTGTAGGGTCAGCCCATATTTGCGGGCGAAGGTCACTACGTCGTAGGCGTCGACCCAGTTCTCAATATCCTTGCTCATCCTGTCCTTTGTCGCAGCTGGAGGTTTGTCATAACGCCGCGTGGGGCCCGAGGTTGCAGAGGCCCTGAACAGAAAGCTGGAGCTGAATGCTAGTGAGCACGGGTTCAGACCGGCAGAGGCCAATCCTTGGTCGCCGAGTCCTGATAGATGGAGACTTCACGCATCTGGGGAACCATATCCGCAGTCCGGAGTTCCTCCGCAGCTTATCGCATAAGACAGGACATCAATGGTGGAGATGAGGTCTTCGGGGCTGGCGGACGACCTTGTGTCCGTCGACTACGAAGATTTCTTTGAGAATGCCGCCGTTGGCCTACACATCGTGGACGCGGACGGCCGCATCGTCCATGCGAACTCTGCCGAATTGCGTCTGTTGGGCTATGAACCTGCCGAGTACATCGGGCAGGAGATCGCCGCCTTCTACGACGACAAGACTGTCATCCAGGACATCATGGACAGACTCGCACGGGGCGAGCGGGTCCACCGTTATCCTGCGCAGCTGAAAGCTCGGGACGGCTCACTGAAACATGTGGAAGTCAGCTCCACTGGGCACTTCAAGCATGGCCAACTGGTCCACACCCGCTGCTTCACAGTCGATGTGACACCACTGAAGTCTGCGGAACAAGCGTTCGATGAACAGCAGTCCCGGTTCCACCAAGTCCTCGATGCTCTCCCCGTGGCGGTCTACACGACCGATGCCAAGGGAACGATCACCTACTACAACCAGGCGGCTGCTGCGCTGGCGGGGCGCGAGCCAAAGATCGGGCAAGACGAGTGGTGCGTGACGTTTCGGCTGTTTACCCCGGAAGGGGAAGAATTGCCGCACGACCAATGTCCGATGGCGATTGCGCTCAAGGAAAACCGGCCGGTTCGTGACGTCGAGGCTGTCGGTCAGCGCCCCGACGGGTCGTTCTTTCCGTTCATGCCATTTCCCACTCCCTTGCGTAATGAGCGCGGCGAGCTGACAGGCGCTGTGAACATGCTGCTGGACCTGACCGACCGCAAGCGGGGCGAGGATGCTGCCCAGCACCTCTCAGCCGTTGTTGAGTCCTCATTCGACGCGATCATAAGCAAAACTCTCAGTGGGTCCATTAGGACGTGGAACAAGGGTGCCGAGCGGCTTTTCGGCTACACCTCCGAGGAAGCGGTTGGCCAGCACATCACCATGTTGTTCCCACCGGAACACGTGGATGAGGAGCCGATGATCATCGAGCGTATCCGCCGCGGTGAGCGTGTCGAGAGCTTTGAAACCGTCCGACGCCGCAAGGACGGCACCGACATTCCGGTCTCACTCACCATTTCGCCAGTGCGTGACGGCACCGGCCGTATTGTCGGAGCCTCCAAGATCGCGCGCGACATCACAGCCACGAAGGAAAGCGAGCACCGCATCCGCATGCTCATGCGCGAAGTGAACCACCGCGTGAAGAACCAGTACGCGGTGATCCTCTCGATGATCCGGGAAACCAACAGGCGCTCGGAAAACCCGGACGTTTTCGAGAAGCGGGTTCGCGAGCGCATCATGGCGCTTTCGAGATCCCACGATCTGCTGGTGTCGGCCGATTGGAAAGGCGCCACCGTGACAGACCTTGTCCGGGAACAGGCCAAGCCATTTGGACGGGAGGACGCGATCAAACTGCACGGACCTCCCCTGGTCCTTACTCCTAACGCGGTTCAGTATCTTGGGATCGCTTTCCATGAACTCTGTACCAATTCAGCGAAATACGGGGTCCTATCGGGCCACAGGGGTTCGATTACCCTGACATGGGAGGTCAGCCATCAAGAGGGCGTCCGCATCTTCCAGCTGGAGTGGACCGAAAAGGATGGGCCGGAGGTCAAGACAATCGCCCACAACGGATTTGGCACTGTCGTGCTGAACCGGGTCGCGCCGGAGGCCCTGAACGGGTCCGGAGGCGTCACGTATGATCCCGAACGGGTGGTCTGGTCGCTGCGGGCACCGATGGCCTTTGTGGCAGCAACACAACGCGGCGCCGCATAGATTCCCGGCCGCGATTGATCCCCTCCTAGCCAGTTGCGGGGCGCTTCAAGAACGGCCGCGCTACAGCCTTCGCGCTCAACCGGAGTTCCTGATCTCACGCGCCGGCATCACCGGGAGAAAGGACATCCGCTACCGGAGTCGATGCATCCTTAACCGGCTTTATCGAGGACATCGCGGACCTTCGCCGCGAGTTCTTCAAACGAGAAGGGTTTGGAAAGGAGTTGGACGCCCTTGTCGAGCCGTCCGTGGTGGACGATGGCGTTGCGCGAATAGCCCGTGGTGAACAGCGCCTTGAGGCCGGGCCGGAGTTCGGCAGCCCTTTTGACAATGTCGGCGCCGGTCATACCGCTGGGCAGGACCACGTCGGTGAAGATCATGTCTATGCGGACATTGTCCTCCAGGAACGCCAGCGCGGAGGGTCCGTCCCGAGCTTCCAGAACGACGTAGCCGAGCTCCTTCAACGATTCCACCGTGTAAGCGCGCACATCGAAGTCGTCCTCCACCACCAGGATCGTCTCGCCGGTGGCAGCTTCGGGGACGGGCAGGACCTCCGGGGCATCCTCAATCGACGCCTCGGAAAGGAGCCGTGGGAGGTATATCTTGACGGTCGTGCCCTCCCCGACTTCGGAGTACAGTTTGACGTGGCCCTTGGACTGTTTGACGAAGCCATAGACTTGGCTCAAGCCAAGGCCGGTCCCCCGCCCCTGCGCCTTCGTGGTGAAGAACGGCTCGAAGGCACGTGTAAGGGTTTCACCGTCCATGCCGGAGCCCGTATCGGAGACGCTGATGGCGGTATACTGGCCTGCTAGGACCTCGGCGTGAAGCGCCGCATAGGCCTCATCGAGATGAGCGTTGAAGGTTTCAATCGTGAGTTTGCCGCCGTTGGGCATCGCGTCACGGGCATTTATCGCCAGATTGAGCAAGGCGCTTTCAAGCTCGTTAGGGTCGGCTTCCGTTTTCCAGAGGCCGCCCGCGAGCACGATCTCGATCTCATAGATTTCTCCCAAGGTTCGGTGCAGCATTTCGGACATGCCGCGGATCAGGGCGTTGGTGTCGACCGGCTTGGGATCCAACGGTTGACGGCGGGCGAAAGCCAAGAGGCGTTGCGTCAACGCCGCTGCGCGCTGGGCGCCGGTCATCGCTTGAGCGGTCGCGCGCCGCAGCCGCCCCATCTCCTGCGGCAGATTGCGGTTGAGCGTATCGAGGTTTCCAACGATCACCTGCAGCAAATTGTTGAAATCATGCGCCACTCCGCCTGTGAGCTGGCCGATGGCCTCCATTTTCTGGGCCTGCCGCAAGGCCTCCGCATTCTGTTGCAGCTCCTGCGTTTTCTGGGCAACCAGCGTCTCAAGATCGGCATTCAGCTTCCTCAGTGCATCTTCCGCGCGTCGACGCTCCTTCAGCTCCCGGTCAGCCGCTTCAAACAGCCTTGCATTGTCTATGGCGATCGCCGCCTCGCCGGCGAGCCCCGCAAGAGCCTGTTCCGATCTCTCACCAAAGACGCCTAACTCGGAATGACCAAAAAACAAGCCCCCGATCACCTCCCCCGAGCGTGAGACGACGGGCACGGCCAGATAGCTTCTGACGGGGAGATGCCCTTCGGGCATGCCCTTCCGTGGTTTGTTCTGCCCGTAGCGAGGGTCCTTCGTGATGTCGTCGGATCTCACTATCCCTCTACCCTCGAACGTCGGCGCAAAAACCGCGGTGTTGCGCGGCATTGGGAATTTGGAGAAAGCTTCGCGGGGAACACCGGAGAGGCTGTAAAGCATGTAGCTCTCCCCGGCAGCGTTGGTGACGTTGTAGAAAAACGCACCGAATTGGGCCCCAGTCAGCTCGACGCCGGCGTCGGTCACAATCTGGACCAGTTTTTCTAGATTGTTTTCTCGTGCAAGCGAGGCGCCGGCGCGGTTGAGTATCTCGAGCGCCCTGGTCTGTTCCTGAAGGCGCAGCTCAGTGTTGCGCTGTTCGCTGCGATCCCGCAAAATTTTGACGAAACCGAATAGACTGGCATCGCCCTCGATCAAAGGGGTGGTTTCGCCAACCGCCCAAAAACGAGTTCCATCCTGCCTTTGGCGCCACCCCTCGCTGCCGCCGCGACCGTGAAGGCGGGCGTCGGACAACTCTTGGGCTAGCAGCGCCTCGCTCTCAGGAGGAAAAATTCGGGCCAATGTCTGGCCGAGCATCTCTGACTCGGTCCAGCCCAGAATCCGCCGCGCCCCTTCGCTCCATGCTGTAATCACCCCATCCTCATTCAGGATGATGATGCCGGTGTCCACTGCGCTGTCGAGAATCTGCCGGACTTCCGCGGAGGCGTTTCGAAGCTTATCGTGCATGACATACCCGGAAGAAGAGGACTGGAGGGTGGTGAACCGGATAGACCGGCCGTAGGTTCCGATTGAAAGTCAAAGCACTTCGCGCCCTGCTTCCAGCCAGTCGGCAGGACAAGGCTATTCTGGCGCAGTTAAGCCCAGAAGCTGGCCAATATGGGCTGCAAGAGTCTCCGTCATGAACGGCTTGGCTAACAGATGTGTCTGGTCGTCGGCAACATCATCAGCCGCGGCGGCATAGCCTGTGATGAACAGTACCTTTAAATCCCTTCTGGTTCGTCGGGCAAGGTCAACCAGGTGACGGCCGTCCATGCCCCCCGGCAAATTCAGATCGGTCACGAGCAGATCGATCGAATGATCGGAATCCAGCATGGTCATGGCCTCGGTAGCGTTGCCGGCTTCGACAGCCGCGAGACCAAGCTCCTCCAGTGTATCGATGACGAGCATGCGGATCAGCGGCTCATCATCCACAACGAGCACCCGTCGACCAGACTCCATGCCCGACTGAAACTCACTCATGGGGCCTCCTGAATAATCGTATGTGGATCCCATCATCCATCCCACCCTACAGCATCGGCTGAAAGCTACATGGCAGGACAACAAAACGCCCTCAGAAGGGGATTGGTTGCCGACAAAAGCACGCGTTGCACAATTCCAAGCTCATCATCTTCCTAAAGCCGAGCGATTATCACAGTTTTGTTACAATCTATTTCATTTATTCAAACCAACTTTCGAACATCATGCTTTTATAGTTTGACAAGCGCTCTTAAGACCGAGGCCGACAAAACAGCGGTAGGCTTTCAACCAATCGCCGCGTTAAAGGGCTCGGTCTCTCATGATGGGAACTGACGCTAAACGCTGTTGTCAACGAGCGAAGGGGCCCGCATTGAACCTCCTTCGGATCACGGGGTGAGAGACCGCCCTTGGCGCTGCTCCGCTATATCAAGACGGAGTGGCGCTTAAAGTGGCTACCTCAGATTGAAAGGGAGCACATGGGCAACGAAACGATGCTTGATGATGACGACGCCGCAGCGAGAGGTCCGGCTTTAGAGCACCAGCCGGCGTTTGAGCTCGCCGGAGCCCCAAGCCGCCCTCGCCTCGATCGACCTCTGGACCAGGAACCACATTCACCCTTTTTGCGTCATTGGCGATGCTTCTCCACGAGCACATCAGCATGGCGCGACGCCACGTTCTGGATGGCGAAGGGCATATCGTTCGTCAGCACGAACGAATAGTTCGACTGCGTTCCAAAAATCTTCCGACTGGGAGCGCTTTGAAGTTCCTGGACCTATTGGAACAAGTACACCCGCTCCAGCGAAAACATCTATCACAATTGTTGTGGAAATCTGTCTCCGAGGATCTGCAACGCTGAAGCAGCTGTCACAGGGTCCGACCGACAACGTGTTCTCGATTTCCGATCCAATCGTCCGGCTTGCGCTAGAGCTTCAGAACGAAATCAGATTGAGGGGGCTGAAAGCTAAGCCCCCGAAGAGCACGCTCCACTAGCTGCTAACCACTATACTTGTCGATGATTCGTCCTGCGGTCCAATCTTTTAGTCGCGCATCATGCCTCGGATATTACATAAGCGATGACTTAGCAGGTTGCGACCTTGAAAGCAGGGCCCGAGACTCGCTGACCAAGCGAGCGCTGATCGCGATCACTTCCTGTGTTTTGCGCAACAGCTCGGCCTGCCGCTCCTCCTGTTCCCGTAAATCGTCGAGCAGGTTGGCTATTCGCATGTGCGGCGAGCGCTCCATGATCACCAACTTTGCGCTGCCAATGATGTTCCCGGCTAGTAGGGATCCTGCGAACCGGAAAGGACTGAGAGACGCTAGTGGTGGCAGAATATCCGCTTTCCGAGCCTCGTGATGCACGGAAACCGTCATGGTTTTATCCAAATCGCTGGAGGCCATTTCGTCGATGGCGATGTCATGGAGGGTCTTCAGCGCTTCTCGTCGCAGCTCTGCCATTTTGGGACAAAGTGGCAGTAGCGGCATCCAAGTTTGCAAGCCGGCTTTTTATTCCTCCTTCAGGCCCGGGCGCAGAACCAGCGGACTCCGCACTGGCTTTTGCAGCAACGTTGCTGAGCAAATAATCGCGCTGAATCCCGCCTTCAGGGTTTTGGTCGTGTGCTTAACGGAGCGCTCTGCCTTTTCGATTAGCCGGAGCGACTCTAAGCACTGCTTCTGGGAGTTCGCTAGCTCTAAGTCCATCGCCTAAACCCGAGTGAAGCCCCTCCAGCCTAACCCAAATTCAAACGGACACACGTCAAAACACACCGTCATGAACGTTCGTTTATCTGGAATGTTCCGCGGTGCGCAAGGCGGTGCTCGACGTCGCCGCGCTGGCCAAACGGTTCAGCCCGGATCAGCCGTGCCCTCATTGGGATCTGCTGAAAATCACATGTTGCTATGAATGCCGCGCCGTGCGGGTGGTCCCGGTCCCAATACGTTTCTTTCGACGTTCCAGAGCGAGCCTTGTCCCCATGACGGTTGCTGCCCAACCGCAATTAGGCAATCCACCGCCCAGACGCTGCCTTTCGGCATGTATGAAAACGGCCTGCATTGGCTGCTCGACGCGGGCGAGTGCATGCGGCGACGATGCACGCAACAGGATGCGAGCGCTATGCGATGACGGGGAAAATCAGGGTTATTGTCGTGCCGGCGGCAGAGCTCTCTTGCTGGACATTGCCGCCCATCTGACGGGCGAGCGCCTGGATTAATTTCTGTCCCGACCCGCCGGGTCGGGGGTTCTGAATGCCGCGACCGTTGTCAGCTACGGTCAGGCGTGCCTCGCCGTAGCCGATCCCGGACTCAAGCTTGACAACGATACGCCCGCCCTCGGCCCCGAAGGCATGCTTGACTGAATTCATCGCAGCTTCATTCAAGATGAGACCGAGCGGCACCGCGCGTTCGATCGAGAGCTCGAGCTCGTCGGCCGCCAGCTCGATGGTGGCAATTTCCACTTGCGTCTGCAGCGACGCGCAGAGCGCACGCAGGTAACCGGCGACGTCCACCGTTCGGAGGTCCTGACTGGGTGCCAGCTGATCGTGCGCAAGCGAAATGGCATTAACTCGGTTAGCCACGTGTTCCAGGGCACGGTGCGCCTCCGGGCTTTCCAAGCGCCGCTTCTGGATGGCTATCGAGGCCAGGATGAGCTGAAAGTTGTTCTTGACGCGGTGCTGCATCTCCCGCAACAGCACCTCGCGTTGTTGCGCTTGAACTAGGGCGGTGGTGGCTTCCAGGTTGCTTCGGTCCACGTCCGGC
>NZ_RZRX01000439.1:0-2824 GCF_003997405.1 Mesorhizobium sp. M2A.F.Ca.ET.042.01.1.1 | reverse complement strand
GCGCACCTGCGTGCCGACCGGCAGGTCGGGACCCGAGACGCGCCAGAGCGTGTCGCCGAGCCGGATGCGGCCGCGGCCGTTCTTGATCGGCTCGGCCAGCGTCGCCGTGCGGCCAACCATCTGCGCGCCGCGGCGGTTGAGCAGCGGCTGGTCGACGCTGCCTTGTCGGCTGACGGCGATCTGCCGGCCGACATAGGCCGAGATCACGGCCAGCACGAGGAAGGCCAGGACCTGGATCTGCCAGGTCCAGAACGCCGCGTCCCAGATCGCCAGCGAAACAGCGCCGACGATCAGCGCCGCGATGCCGATCCACAGCATGAACACGCCTGGCGCCACGACTTCCATCACCAGGAGCACGATGCCGAGAACCATCCAGTTCCACGGGCCGAGTTCCGAAACGATGCGGTCGATCATTGACGGTCTCCCACAGAGTTAGATGATCAGCTGTCACTCTGCCGCACGATCGGCGGGCGCGAACCCTGGCGCGGCGCGCCCGACGGGCCGTCGCCCTTGAAGACTTCGCGGGCGATCTCGCCGATGCCACCGAGCGAGCCGATCAGCGACGAGGCCTCGAAAGGCATCAGCACGATCTTGTTGTTGCTCGACGAGCCGATCTTGGCCAAGGCCTCGGTGTATTTCTGCGCGACGAAGTAGTTGATCGCCTGCACGTCGCCCTTGGCTATGGCCTCCGACACGACCTGCGTCGCCTTGGCCTCGGCCTCTGCCGAGCGCTCGCGCGCCTCGGCGTCGCGGAAAGCGGCTTCCCTGCGGCCCTCGGCTTCGAGGATCTGCGATTGCTTGAGGCCTTCGGCGGCCAGGATCTGGGCGCGCTTGTCGCGCTCGGCCATCATCTGGCGGCCCATCGATTCCACGAGATTGGCCGGCGGGTTGATGTCCTTGATCTCGACGCGGGTGATCTTGATGCCCCACGGGTGCGCCGCCTCGTCCACGACGCGCAGGAGGCGCTCGTTGATCGCGTCGCGATTGGAGAGCAATTCGTCGAGGTCCATCGAGCCCATGACGGTGCGGATGTTGGTCATGGTGAGGTTGAGGATAGCGTTCTGCAGCCCAGCCACCTGGTAAGCGGCCTGGGCGGCGTTCAGCACCTGGTAGAAGGCGACGCCGTCGACTCCGACGATGGCATTGTCGCGGGTGATGATCTCCTGCGTCGGGACGTCGAGCACCTGCTCCATCATGTTCATCTTGGCGCCGACGCGCTCGAAGATCGGGTTGATGATGTTGAGGCCGGGGGTCAGCGTCTTGGTGTAACGGCCGAAGCGCTCCACCGTGTAATTGTAGCCTTGCGGCACCGTCCTGATGCCCTTGAAAAGCAGAATGATGACCAGGAAAACAAGAACAATGATGGCAATATCGAAACCGCTAAAGCCCATTTCGCTTCTCCCTCAAAGGCGGCGACCTCACGGATTCACTTAAGTGTGTTTCCGCAACGTTACAATCAGGTGATCGCCAGAGCCGGATGAATTCAGGCCGGATCGACCTGAATTCATCCGGCTCTGGGTCAATAGAAAGAGCATGATGTGGTCCGAAAACCGCTCAGACTTTTCGGCATCATGCTCTGATATCGGCTAGCGGCGGGTTTTGCGCAACGGTTTCCAGCCTGTCGGTGAAGCCGGTCACACCCAACCGGAAAGCTCGCGCCGGACCAGCGCCTCGATGACCGCCATGCCCTCGGCGCTGTCATTGAGGCAGGGGATATGGGCGAAGTTCCTGCCGCCGGCGTGATGGAAGGTTTCGGCCGCTTCACGGCCGATCTCGTCCAGCGTCTCGATGCAGTCGACGGAAAAGCCCGGATTGACGACGGCGATCGATTTCACGCCGTCCTTGGCCAGCTTCTCGACCGTGACATCGGTGTAGGGCTGCAGCCATTCCTGCGCGCCGAAGCGCGACTGGAAGGTGGTGATGAGCTTCTTCTCGTCCCAGCCCAGCCTTTCCCGCAGCAGCCGCGTCGTCTTGAGGCAGTGGCAATGGTAGGGGTCGCCCTTCTCGAAATACGGCTTCGGGATGCCGTGATAGGACGCGATAACCACCTCGGGCTCGAAGTCCAACGTCTCAAGATGCCGCTCGATCGAGTGAGCGAGAGCCTCAATGTAGACCGGTTCATCGTAATAGGGCGGCACGGTGCGGATCGCCGGAGCGTTTCTGATCTTCATCAGCGCGCGGAACAGTTGGTCGTTGGCGGTTGCCGTCGTGGTTGCTGAGTATTGCGGATATACCGGGAAGGACAGGATACGGTCGCAACCCTGCTCGACCAGTTTTTGCGCGGCGCTTGCCGTGGAAGGATTGCCGTAGCGCATCGCCCAGTCGACCACGATGTTCGAGTGATCGGCGAGGGCACTGGCGAGCTTCTCTGCTTGGGAGCGGGTGAAGGTGCGCAGCGGCGACTCGTTCTTTTCCCGGTTCCAGATCCTGGCATAGTTGGCGCCGGACTTTTTCGGCCGGGTGGTCAGGACCAGGCCGTAAAGGATCGGGTACCAGATCGCCTTGTTGAGCTCGATGACGCGCGGGTCGGAGAGGAATTCCCTGAGATACCGCCACATCGGCGCGAACTCGATCCCGTCGGGTGTACCGAGATTGATCAGCATGACGCCGATCTTGCCCTGCTTCACCGCCGGGTGGCCGGCGGGCAGCAGACCAGCGGTCCTCGCGGTCTTGACATCGGTGGGACTGGCAAGCGTCATCAACGGTCTCCGGTAGCGCCGCGGAAACTAAAGCGCGTCGCGATCCTTCGGATTCGCTCCATGCGCTTTAGTTCTTTGATTTTACGCATGTCTTTATCCCGAAACCGGTTCCTACTGTCGGGAGA
>NZ_RZRX01000438.1:0-2826 GCF_003997405.1 Mesorhizobium sp. M2A.F.Ca.ET.042.01.1.1 | reverse complement strand
GGAAGGGTCCGAGCACCAGCTCGTCATCGGAGGCGAGGAAATAGAAGCCCGCCCAGTTGAGGTCGGGCACCATCTGGTAGATCAGCGCCGCCGTGTTGGCGGCGTTCGCGACGGAATCGCCCTCGCCTTCCAGCAACGCTTTCAGTTGCGTGGCCAACTCCTTGTAGAAGGCCGGCTTGTCCTTGGTGTCGATGACGGTTGCCGCGAACATCGTGTTGTCTCTCCGTTGCAAGCCGAGTGCTTGGCCTACAGATTGCTGTGCATCATCAGTTCCTGAACGGTTTTGATCGGCAGGAACAGCCGCAATTCGTTGGACGGCAATGCGGTGAAACCATGATCGAGATAGAGCTTCTTTCTGCGCGCCACCTTGGCCGGGTCGCCGCAATCCAGCACGTCCAGCATGACAACGGCAATTCCGATATGTTCAGCAATCCCCGCTATGCGCACCAGTGCGTCGAGCAGAAGGTCGCCGCCATATCCATTGCCTGCGAATCGCAAGTCAACACCCATCATGGACAAATAGGCCGCGGGGATGTTCCCATGTCCCGGCCGGGTTCTCGCGTATTTGTGCGGCAGCTCGCTATAATCCACCGAGTGCGAATTGATGGCGTAAAAGCCGATCAGGCCTCCAGCCGGACTGACCATCACGAAGACCCGAAGATTGTCGGCTTTGGATAGCTTGTTGGCGGTCCTTTTGAAGAAATTGTCGACCTGATCCACGCCACAGGAAAAAGCCGTTCGATCGTGCTTTTCAGGATCGAACGGCTCTACGACGTTGGCGAGTTCGGGCTGCCGCCTCACTTGGAAATGACGGTTTTGACATGGCGCGCAAACGACGCCCGCAGCCGATCCGTCGGCTGCGGGGGATTGTCGAGGGCCGCAAAGAAGGCAGCATGGTCGACAGGCCGCAGAGCGGTGCGCTCATGAGCCTCAATCGTTTCCATGGCGGCCTTGTATGCGGCATTCATTGTGAAAACCGAGTCATCGACACCGGCAAGAGCGGCGGCTTGTTGAATGGCTTTCTTGATGCGTGGTTTCGTGCGGAAGTTCATCCGCTCGCTGCTGCGCTCCTCGATCTCTCGAATTTCATCATGGAAAGTTTCCATGTCCTTGCTCCTTCGTACGCCTTATGTACGTCGCATCGGCGTACAGGTCAAGAAAGTTGCATAACAGCAAGCTGCGGCGGTTGCCGCAAACTTCCTGGTCGTTTCTCCGTTGCAAGGGCGCGCCCGTGCCCGATACACTCCAACGCCGCCGGGAAACCGCCTATCGTGACCTCCAGCCATTCCAGAACAGTTAGGGCCAGGACAATCCGCATCGCCGCCGCGGTGATCCGCGACGAAGGCGGCAGGCTGCTGCTGGTGCGCAAGCGCGGCACAAAAGCCTTCATGCAGGCCGGCGGTAAGATCGAGCCGGGTGAGTTGCCCCCCGCAGCCCTGGCGCGCGAATTGCGCGAGGAACTGGGCATCGTCGTCGATCCGGGCGCTGCCTCGCATCTCGGCGTGTTTTCGGCGCCAGCCGCCAACGAGCCGGACGCCCGTGTCGAGGCCGAGCTGTTCGAGCTCTCCATCACCGGCGAGCCGATCCCAGCGGCGGAGATCGAGGAGATGATCTGGCTTAACCCGGCGCTGGCGAGCGGCATGGACCTGGCGCCGCTGACCGCCGATATCGTCCTGCCGCGTTACGGCCGCCAGCCATGAGTTTACGCAATGTGGAAAAACAGCCGGGCGGAGCGCCTCTCACCTTCGCGGTGCTGGTCTTTCCCGGCTTTCCGATGATGGCGTTTTCGTCCGTTATCGAGCCGCTGCGCGCCGTCAACATCCTTGCCAAGCGCGACTGCTACCGCTGGGTCATCGTCGGCGCCGATCCGGGCACGGTCGAAGCCTCCAATGGCGTCGTCATCCAGCCCGGCTTTTGCGCGGCGGACGCACCGAAGGTCGACCGCATCGTGGTGTGCTCCGGTGGCGATGCCGACCATGTCGTGGCCGACGAGGCGATGAGCTGGATCCGCAAGAGCCTGCGCGGCGGCGCTCATATCGGCGCGGTCGCGGACGCTGCCTTCTTCCTTGCCCGCGCCGGCCTGCTCGACGGCCATGCCTGCACCTTGCACTGGACCAGCCAGCCCGCCTTCACCGAGGCATTCCCGGATATTGAGCTTCGGCGCGATCTTTTCGTCATCGACCGCAAGCGTTTCACCTCGGCCGGCGGCGTCGGCAGTCTCGACATGATGCTGGAGATCATCACACGCGACTGTGGCGCCGAGCTCGCGGCGGGTGTCGCCGAATGGTTCGTGCACAGTCCACTGCGTTCCAGCGTCGACCGCAAGCTGATGCCGCTCAGACTGCGCACCGGGGTGCAGAACGAGCTGGTTCTATCGGCCATCGCCATCATGGAGGATGCGGTCGAGGAGCGGCTCGGCATGGCGGAACTTGCGGAGCGGCTCGGCGTGTCGCCCGACAAGCTCGAGCGCAATTTCCGCGCCGAGCTGGATATCTCGCCCAACGGCTATTACCGGCGGCTCAGGCTGAAGCGGGCGGCCGACCTTTTGGCGCATTCGACGCTGATGGTGCGCGATGTCGCGCTGGCCTGCGGGTTTGCGTCGATGTCCAGTTTTGCCCGGGCGTTTCGCGAGGAGCATGGGCACGCGCCGAAGGCGATGAGGAGGCAGTAGGTAGAGTTAGCGCGACTCCACGTAACAGTCGTCATGTATGGACGGCCCCTCTTGGGCAAGAGGCAAAATGACGACGACGGCGTAAGTCTGGAGCGGTCATGTATTCGGCCTTTAGTGCGGTCGATTTCGATGACCGCTGACCAACAAGGGTTACG
>NZ_RZRX01000437.1:0-2837 GCF_003997405.1 Mesorhizobium sp. M2A.F.Ca.ET.042.01.1.1 | reverse complement strand
CCTGCCCGCCAGCATCAGCCCGGCCGGCAGCCTGGTGCCCGGCATCGGCAGCGAGATCGCGCAGAGGTCGAACTGGTTGGCGACCTGCGTGTTGCGCAAGAGCAGCCCTTCGGTCCTGTCGCGCAATGCCTCGTCGCCGGCCATGGCGGCAATGGACGGCGCGACCATCGGCACGGTCGGCAATGCCAGGACATCTACAACGTCCAGCCGTTCAGCCATCGCCGCCGCAAGCTCGCCGCGACGGCGGATCGTGCGGATATAGGCCGAAGCGGGAACCGCCAGCGCGCGCGACAACGGACCGGTGACATGCGGATCGACCGGCACGGAGGCGCCGCTCGCCAGCCAGTCGGCATGCACTTCGGCGCCTTCCATTGAGGCGATCGTGCCGCGTCTGGTCGCCGCCCGCATCTCGGCGATGAGATCGTCGATGGGCAAATCGGCGACGCGGGCGCCGGCCTGACCGCTCCTGTCGATGCAAGCCTCGAAAGCTTCGGCGACCTCGGCTTGCGTTTCGTCGAACAGAACGCCGCGCGGAATGCCGATGCGCAAGGCCGCCAGCGGGACCGGCTGAAGGGCCGCCGGCTCATCTGCGGCCATGATCGCATCGGCGATCGCGCAATCGGCGACGCTGCGGGCAAGCGGGCCGATCGAATCCAGCGTCATCGACAGCGGAAAGGCGCCGGCCAAAGGCACGCGCCGCGCCGTCGGCTTGAAGCCGACGACGCCGTTGAGCGAGGCCGGGATGCGCACTGAGCCGCCGGTGTCCGAACCGATCGAGATGTCGCTCGTGCCCTCGCCGACCGCAACGCCCGCCCCCGATGACGAGCCGCCTGGAATCAGGCTCGTATCGGCGGCATTGCCCGGCGTGCCGTAACGCAGATTGTCGCCGACCGCGGTGAAGGCGAATTCGGTCATGTTGGTCTTGCCGACGATCACGGCGCCCGCCCGCCTGAGCCGCGCCACGATCGCCGCGTCCCGCGTCGCCGGTGCGGTGCCGGCGAAGATCAGCGACCCGGCCGTGGTCGGCTCGCCGGCGACGTCGAACAGATCTTTGATCGAGACGATGCGCCCGTCGAGCGGGCCAAGGCTGACGCCGGCCTTGAGGCGAGCGTCGGACGCATCGGCGGCTGCCCGCGCGGCCGCGGCATAAAGCTTGGTGTAGACCCGCTCGTCGGCCGAGCGACTGGCAAGACGTGACAGGATGGTTTCGAGACGATCGCGCACGGATTGCATTTTCGATGTCGGGCCTTGCAAAGTTGCAACGTCTTTTAAACGCGCGGCCTGATGTTGGGCCGGCAAAGAGATAACCCGGCAAGCGTGCCTTTGCACCCTGCCAGCGATGGGAAGATGCTGATGCTGTACAAAGGCAGTTGCCACTGCGGCAAGGTGGCATTCGAGGTCAAGGGTGAGATCGGTGGCGCGGTGCGCTGCAACTGCTCGATCTGCGCGCGCAAGGGCGCGCTGCTGTGTGCGGTGCCGCATGAGAAGCTCAGTCTGGTCGCCTGGGGCGACGACCTCGGCCGCTACACCTTCGGCAAGGCTCAAATCGCGCATCGCTTCTGCCGGACCTGCGGAATCCACCCCTTCGCCGAGGATGTCGGCGAAGGCGGCGAGCGCACGGCCTATATCAACATCAACTGCCTCGACGACGTCGACGTTGCCAGCATCGAAGTGTTCGAGTTCGACGGTCGCGCTGCCTAGGCGGCGGGTCGATCAAAGGCCTTGACTGAGATCAAAGGCTATTCCCGAGCCGCCGCTATCTTGCCTGCGAATTTGTTCGAGAGGACACGATGAACAGGCGAGCGATGCTCGTGGGCGCAGGCGCCGCGCTTGTCGCGGCGGGCACCGGTGTTGCCGGTTGGCGATCGGCCGTCGGGTCCATGGCTCAGTACGAGGCCTTCGCCGCCGGATTGCGTGACCGCCTGACGCCCGATCTTGAGGCCGTCATTCGTTACGCAACCTTGGCGGCGAACAGCCATAACACGCAGCCTTGGCGGTTCCAGCTTGAAGGGCAAGCAATCGAGATCCGGCCTGACCTTCAGAGGCGGACCCCGGTCGTCGACCCTGACGATCATCATCTCTATGTCAGCCTGGGATGCGCCGCGGCCAATCTCATGCTCGCCGCGGCGGCGACTGGCCGAACCGGCGAGGCTTCGCTCACGGCCGACGGCAACGGAATCCGTTACGACTACCTCATGGGCGAGGCGAAAGCGGACCCGTTCGCCGACGCCATTCCGAAACGCCAATCGACACGTGCCGAATATGATGCCCGCGCCACCCCTGCCGCGGATCTAGCCGAACTTGAGCGCGCAGCCGCGATACCGGGTGTGAGCCTGGCGCTTGTCACGGATCAGGGGCGGATGAAGCAGGTGCGGGACCTCGTCCTTGCCGGCAATGAAGACCAGATGAACGACCCCGCATTCATGCGCGAGTTGAAGCAGTGGATACGCTTCAACCCGCGCAGCGCGATGGCTCGAGGCGATGGGCTCTTCTCAGCCGCGAGCGGCAGCCCGGTGCTGCCGACCAGCCTTGGCCGGATCGCCCTGGACCGGCTGTTCAGCGCCGCCCAGGAGAATGAGAAATACGCCCGTCAGATCGACTCATCGGCAGGGGTGGCGATCTTCTTTGCCGAGCGGCCGGACCACGACCACTGGGTCAGGGTCGGCCAGGCGTGCCAGCGCTTCGCTTTGGCCGCGACGAGCCTGGGACTTAAAGCGCGTCGCCCTTTAAAGGATTCGGGATTCCCAGAGTGACGGTTTGATGATTCATTGCGGTGGAAGGGAGAACCGTGATGGGCAAGCCGTTACCGATGGCGTTGCGTAAGCGTGTTGCGGCGT
>NZ_RZRX01000436.1:0-2837 GCF_003997405.1 Mesorhizobium sp. M2A.F.Ca.ET.042.01.1.1 | reverse complement strand
ATTGCGGCCTCGGCGGCTTCGAGCATGCTTTCGTGGCCGCCGAGATCGGCAACGTCGCCCGCGACACGCGCGACCGGGCCGCCGAGCGCAGCGACGGCGGCTTCGGCGGCTTTCAATTCCTCGTCATCGGACGGACCGTTGAGCGCCACGCCGAACCCGCGCCGGGCGAGCTCCAATGCCGCCGCAAGCCCGATGCCGCGGCTCGATCCCGTGACGAAGGCTGCATGACGCGATCCGGCACTCACGCCCGGGCTCCATGCTTGAGGAGCTCGCGGGCGATGATCATGCGCTGGATCTGGTTGGTGCCTTCATAGATCTGGGTGATCTTGGCATCCCGATAGAGGCGCTCGACCTCGAAGCCGCGTATGTAGCCGGAGCCGCCGAAGACCTGCACGGCATCGGCGGTGCGCGCCACGGCTATGTCTCCCGCGAAACATTTGGCGATCGAGCAGGCCTTGGTTGCATTCTCCCCCGCATCGATCTTCTCGGCGGCGCTGCGCACGAGCAGACGGGCCGCCTCGATGTCCTTCGCCATATCGGCAAGCAGCCACTGCACGCCCTGGAAATCGGCAATCGGCTTGCCGAACTGACGCCGCTGCTGGGCATAGTCGACCGCCGCCTCCAGCCCGGCCTGCGCTATGCCGACGGCGAGCGAAGCGATGCCGACACGCCCTTTGTCCAGCACGCTCATCATCATGTGGAAACCGCGACCTTCTTCGCCCAGCAGCGCTTCGGGACCCAGGACAACATCGTTGAAATTGAGCGCGCCGACCTGGCTGGCCCGCTGACCCATCTTATGTTCCTTCGGACCGCGCTCTATTCCCTTGGCGTGCAGGTCGACGATGAAGATCGACATGCCGCGATGGCCCGCATCCTTGTCGGTGCGCGCCAGCACGAAACCGACGTCGGCGACCGGCGCGTTGTGGATCCAGATCTTGCCGCCGTTCAGCCGCCATCCGTCCCCGTCGCGCGTCGCGGTGGTGCGTATCCCGGAAACATCAGTCCCGGCTTCCGGCTCGGTGATGCAGTAGGCTGCCTTCTTCTCGGCGCGCATGGCCGGACCCAGCCACTGCTGCCGCTGCACCTCGCTGCCATGCTGGACAAGCAAGGTGCTGATCAGCTCGACGAGGCCGCATTGATCGGCGACGGACGCATAGCCGCGCGACAGCTCTTCCATCACCAGCGCATAGGTAAGCGTGTCGAAGCCGGGACCGCCCATGGCCTCCGGAACGCCGATACCGAAGAGACCGAGCTCGCCCATCTGCTCATATATCTCGCCAGGAAAGCGCTCATCCCGATCAAGCGCCTCGGCAACTGGACGAATGACATCCTCGGCAAACTGGCGCGCCATCTCGCGCACCTGCTGCTGCGTTTCGCTCAGCGGCACGGCCGACCTCCATATGTAACTATCTAGTTACTCCTACGCTGGAATCGTCGGCGGCGTCAAGCGGCGGACTTCGCAGCGCTATGCCTTGCCGTTACAAGTGCTTGCCGCATCACGTGATCTTAAATATAAATAACCAGTTGGTTACTCAGGGAGGATATCATGAAGCCGTCTGACAAGCGCGTATTCGGCCGATCCGGCCTCAACGTCACGGCCTTCGCGTTCGGAACCGCTCCTATCGGAAATTTCCTTCAGCCCATAGACGAGCAGACCGCGGATGCCATGATTCAGACCGCGTGGGATGCGGGCATACGTTTCTACGACACGGCGCCGATGTACGGCCACGGCCTTTCGGAACTGCGGGCCGGGCATTCGTTGCGCTGGAAGAAGCGCGACGAGTTCGTCCTCGCCAGCAAGGTGGGCCGGGTGCTGAAGCCCGCGAAACGCTCCGAGATCGACTTCGCGCCGTGGTCGAATGCCGCGCCGAACACCATGAGTTTCGATTATTCCTACGACGGCACCATGCGGTCGTTCGAAGATTCGTTGCAGCGCCTGGCGCTTGAACACATCGACATGCTGTTCATCCATGACATCGATCGATTCACCCGTGGCGACGAGCAGCCGGAAGTTTTCCGGCAGGCGATGGATGGCTGCTGGCGGGCATTGGAGAAACTGCGCTCCGAAGGCGTCGTGAAGGCGATCGGCGTTGGGGTCAACGAATGGCAGGTTTGCCACGAGGCGCTGAAGCAGCGCGACTTGGACTGCTTCCTGCTGGCGGGCCGCTATACGCTGCTCGAACAGGAAGCCCTCGACGAGTTCCTGCCGCTTTGCGTCGAGCGCGGTGCGGCGGTGCTGGTCGGCGGGGGCTTCAATTCCGGCATCCTGGCCACGGGCGCCGTTCCCGGCGCCAAGTACAATTATTCACCGGCGCCAAAGCCCGTCATGGAGAAAGTGGCGAAGATCGAGGAGGTCTGCCGCGCGCATGGCGTGCCGCTGCCGGCCGCCGCCTTGCAGTTCGTGGTGGCGCATCCGGCCATCCCGTCCTTCTGCGCCGGCACTCGCACCGTCCAGCAACTCGAGCAGAACCTTGCCTGGTTCAGTTACCCGATCCCCGGCGAGTTCTGGCAAGACCTGAAGAAGAACGGGCTGTTGCGGGAAGACGCGCCGGTGCCGGCATGAGTGTCGACGTGCGAGGGACATCGCTCACAGGCCTTGGGCTGAGCTACGAGGACGTGGAGATCGGCGACCATTTCGAAACGCCTTCCACAGAAGCGACCGCGGCCCGCCCTTAAACGCAAAAACCGCCCCGGTTAGACCGGGACGGTTATTGATTTATGATAGAATTGGTTGCGGGGACAGGATTTGAACCTGTGACCTTCAGGTTATGAGCCTGACGAGCTACCGGGCTGCTCCACCCCGCGTCACTACGAGCAAGCGTTTGCTTGCGTTCTTG
>NZ_RZRX01000435.1:0-2898 GCF_003997405.1 Mesorhizobium sp. M2A.F.Ca.ET.042.01.1.1 | reverse complement strand
GCCCAACACCTCGTGCGCGGTCTTCTGCATGCTCTTGGCGCGCGGATCGTAGTTCTTGTAGACGCGATGGCCGAAGCCCATCAGCCGGAACGGATCGTTCTTGTCCTTGGCGCGGGCAATGAATTCCGGGATGTGATCGACATGGCCGATCTCGCCCAGCATGTTCAGCGCCGCTTCGTTGGCGCCGCCGTGCGCCGGGCCCCACAGGCAGGCGATGCCGGCGGCGATGCAAGCGAACGGATTGGCGCCGGAAGAGCCGGCGAGGCGAACCGTCGAGGTCGAGGCGTTCTGCTCGTGGTCGGCGTGCAGGATGAAGATGCGCTCCATGGCGCGCGCCAGCACCGGATTGATCTTGTACTCCTCGCATGGCACGGCAAAGCACATGTGCAGGAAATTGGCGGCGAAGCCGAGGTCGTTCTTCGGATAAATGAAGGGCTGGCCGATATGGTATTTGTAGGCCATCGCCGCGATGGTCGGCATCTTGGCGATCAGGCGCATCGAGGCGACCATACGCTGATACGGGTCCGAGATGTCGGTCGAGTCGTGGTAGAAGGCCGACAGCGCGCCGACCACGCCGCACATGACGGCCATCGGGTGCGCGTCGCGGCGGAAGCCAGTGAAGAAGCGCGACATCTGCTCGTGCACCATGGTGTGGCGCGTCACGCGATAGTCGAAATCCTCCTTCTGCGCCTTGGTCGGGAGCTCCCCGTAGAGAAGGAGGTAACAGACTTCGAGGAAGTCGCCATGCTCGGCAAGCTGGTCGATTGGATAGCCGCGATGCAAAAGGATGCCGGCGTCGCCGTCGATGAAGGTGATTGCCGACTCGCAGCTTGCGGTGGAGGTGAAGCCGGGGTCGTAGGTGAAGGCGCCGGTGGTGCTGTAGAGCGCGCCGATGTCGATGACGTCAGGCCCGGTCGACCCGCTTCGCACCTTGAATTCATGGGTCTTGCCGGCGAGTTCGAGCCTGGCGGTCGACTCGTGCGCCTTGCTGCCCGGTTCCAGTTTTGTCGCAGCTTCGCTCATTCTCAAACTCCCTTTGTATCCTCATGCCGGCAAGGCAATTCCTGCAAACGACACGTCGAAGTCACCGGAATGCGCGAACTCGCCACCGCATTTTAGGAGGTGCGTGCCAGATTGGGCCAAGGCCTAATGTTGCACTGCGAAACACACCTTTCAATGCCAATCTTCTTGGGCCAGTCCGCTCCTAATCGATTTGATCTCCAATGCGCGCCAGGCTTTCCTGGCGGCCCAGCACGGCCAGCACGTCGAACACGCCAGGCGATGTGCTGCGGCCGGTCAGCGCGGCTCTCAGTGGTTGGGCCACCGCGCCAAGCTTGTATCCGCCAGCCTGCGCGAACTCGCGGATCGAAGCCTCCGCCGAGGCGGCGCTCCACTCGCCCTGGACAGAAGACAACGCGCCATGCGCGCCGCGCAGAATCGCGCGCGCATCCGCGCTGAGCAAGCCCGCTGCCTTCTCATCCAGGGGCAGTGGCCGCTCGGCAAACAGGAAGGCCGCGCCGTCGACCAGCTCCACCAGGGTCTTGGCCCGCTCCTTGAGGCCGGGCATGGCGGCAAGCAGCTGCGCCTTTCGCTTGTCATCGAGCTTTGCGGCGAGCGCCGGGCCGCCTTCGAGATAGGGCAGAGTGGCGACGAAGATATCGAACAGCGCGCGATCGTCCATCTTGCGCATATGCACGCCGTTCAGCGCCTCGAGCTTGGCGAAGTCGAAGCGGGCAGCGCCCTTGTTGACGTCGCCGATGTCGAACCAGGCGATCATGTCCTTGATCGACATCACCTCGTCGTCGCCATGGCTCCAGCCGAGCCGCGCAAGGTAGTTGAGCAAGGCTTCCGGCAAATAGCCCATGGCGCGATAGGCCTCGACGCCCAGCGCGCCGTGCCGCTTCGACAGCTTGGCGCCGTCGGCGCCGTGGATCAGCGGGATATGCGACATCGACGGCACCGCCCAGCCCATGGCGTTGTAGATCACCGTCTGGCGCGCGGCGTTGGTCAGGTGATCGTCGCCGCGGATGATATGGGTGACGCCCATGTCGTGGTCGTCGACGACGACGGCATGCATGTAGGTCGGGTTGCCGTCCGAGCGCAGGATGATGAAGTCGTCAAGATCCTTGTTGGGAAAGCGCACCTCGCCCTGCACGCGGTCATGGACGACCGTCTCGCCCTCGGTCGGCGCCTTGATGCGGATCGCGCCCTTGACGCCGGCCGGCGCCTCGGACGGATCGCGGTCGCGCCACTGTCCGTTATAACGCGGCGGCAGGCCCTTGGCTCTAGCTGCCTCGCGCATCGCCTCCAGCTCCGCGGGCGTCTCATAGCTGTAATAGGCCTTGCCCAGGCGCACGAGCTCCTCGGCCACCTCGCGATGGCGCGGGGCGCGCTCGAACTGGGAGACGGCGTCGCCATCCCAGGAAAGGCCAAGCCAGGTCAATCCGTCGAGAATGGCGGCCGTGGCGGCTTCGGTTGAGCGCTCGCGATCGGTGTCCTCGATACGCAAAAGCATCGTGCCGCCGGTGTGCCTGGCATAGAGCCAGTTGAACAGCGCCGTGCGCGCCCCGCCAATATGCAGGTAGCCTGTGGGCGAGGGGGCGAAACGGGTGACGACCTTGTCGGACATGGAACTCTCGAAGAAGCACTGAAACGGCATATTTCGCGCGGGCTTTCGCGCTTTGCGCGTTCATGTAGCATAGGCGGTCTGGGGCGCAAGGGGCAGACCCGATGGCTGGACGTGGCCGGGGCACGGAGGAGGGCGGGGAAACGACAGCAGGCGTCAGCGAGCGCCTGATGTTTGCTCATGCCGAGCCCGCTGAAGAAGCGCCGCTTTCGCTTCCGGAACTCCATCCGCCCGCCGGGTTGCCGCTGCCCGGTGGCGGTGCGCTGCAGCCA
>NZ_RZRX01000434.1:0-2926 GCF_003997405.1 Mesorhizobium sp. M2A.F.Ca.ET.042.01.1.1 | reverse complement strand
GTCTGGGTGACGGGCGGCCGCTATCAGGGAACCGAGAACGCCAACCTGCAGCAGGCCAGGATTTCGGTCGCCTCTGACACAGCCGGCCGTATCGTTCAGGTCGGCATCGCCGACAACCAGCTGGTCAAGCAGGGCGACCTTCTCTTCGTCATCGATCCCGAGCCTTACAGGATCGCGCTCGCCCAGGCCGATGCGGCGGTCGCCGCGGCGCGCCTCAATGTCGAGCAGCTGCGCGCCGCCTACAGCCAGGCGATGGCGCAGGAGAAGTCCGCCTCAAGCGAGGTCGACTATGCGCAGTCGCAATATGACCGCGCCGCCGATCTCGCGCAGAAGGGCATCAATGCCAAATCCTCGCTCGACCAGGCCCGCAACGATCTTGACAAGGCCAAGCAGCAGCTGGCCGTCGCGCAGCAGGGCATCGTCAGTGCCAAGGCGGCGCTCGGCGGCAATCCCGAGATCGAGACCGACAAGCATCCGACCGTGATGGCCGCTCTGGCCGCGCGCGACAAGGCGGCCTATGACCTGGCGCAGACGACGGTGAAGGCGCCGGCCGACGGCGTCATCTACCAGGCGGCTTCCTTCAAGGTCGGCCAGTATGTTTCCGTCGGCACGCCGCTCTTCGCGCTCGTCGAGACCGGCGACACCTGGATCGACGCCAATTTCAAGGAGACCCAGCTCACCAACATGAAGCCGGGCCAGAAGGCGGAGATCGTCGTCGACACCTATCCGGGCCGCACCTTCGAGGCGACGGTCAAGGCGATCGGCGCCGGCACGGGCGCGGAGTTCTCGCTGCTGCCCGCGCAAAACGCCACCGGCAACTGGGTCAAGGTCACGCAGCGCATTCCCGTGCGCCTGGAACTGACCGATCCAGACGACAAGATGGCGCTGCGCACCGGCATGAGCGCGAGCGTCACCGTCGACACCGGCGTGGCGCGCGGCCTGCCGTCGATCTTCGGCCATGCCGCGGCAGGGGAGCACGCGCAGTGACAATACGCCCCATGAATCGGAGGCGGAGCAGGGGATTGGTCTGATGGGAGGAGTGAGAAGGATAAGCGTTTAAGATCAGCCGTTTGACGGCGCGATCAAAACCGAAACCTTCGCCACGGACCCGTCGGTCCTCAGGTTTCCGGGCGGCAGACATCCGCTCCAACAGAGACTTTCAGTCGATGTAACCCCCACATCGATAGTCGCGTCCCACCGCGATGAAGGTCTCTCAACGGAAGGCATTGCCGCCCGGAAGCCTAGAGCCGGATGATTTCAGGTCTGTTCGACCTGAAATCTGAATCCGGCTCCAAATCAAAGAGATAGAGCATGATGTCGTCCGAAAACCGCATCACACTTTTCGGCATTATGCTCTAGTGTACACGGTTTTGTTACCCGCTGGAAGTTCAGCATCATGAGCACGCCCGAACCCTTCAAGGAAGTGCCGCATCGCGGGCTGATCACCGTCGCGCTGATGCTGGCGACGATCATGCAGGCGCTCGACACCACGATCGCCAATGTCGCGCTGCCGACCATGACTGGCGACCTCGGCGCGTCGCCAGACAACATCAACTGGGTGCTGACCTCCTATATCGTGGCGGCGGCGATCATGACCCCGGTCACCGGCTGGCTTGCCGACCGGCTCGGCCGCAAGGAGCTGTTCCTCGCCTCGGTCGTCGGCTTCACCATCTTCTCCATGCTCTGCGGCCTGGCCTGGAGCCTCGAGACGATCGTGCTCTTCCGCCTACTGCAGGGCGTGTTCGGCGCCGCCATCGTGCCGCTGTCACAGACCTTCCTACTCGACATCAACCCGAAGGAGCGCCACGGCCAGGCGATGGCGATCTGGGGCGCCGGCATCATGCTTGGGCCTATCCTGGGGCCGACGCTCGGCGGCTGGCTGACGGAAAACTTCAACTGGCGCTGGGTGTTCTTCATCAACCTGCCGGTCGGCATTCTCGCCTTCCTCGGCATGGCCGCCTATCTGCCCGTCATCGCCAAGCGCGTGCGCGGCTTCGACTTCTTCGGCTTTGCCATGCTCTCGCTCGGCGTCGGCGCGCTGCAGCTTCTGCTCGATCGCGGCGGCGAGGTCGACTGGTTCAACTCGGCCGAGATCTGGATCGAGCTTGCTCTGTCGCTCACAGGCTTCTGGGTGTTCATCATCCACACGGTGACGGCAGAGCATCCCTTCATCGACCCAAAGATCTTCCTCGACCGCAATTTCGTGACCGGGCTGGGCTTCATCTTCGTCATGGGCGTGCTGATCCTGGCCTCGATGTCACTGTTGCCGCCGATGCTGGCCAACATCTTCGGCTATCCGACCGTGACCATCGGCGTCGTCCTGGGTCCGCGCGGTATCGGCACGATGATCTCGATGCTGGTCGTCGGCCGCATCATGCACAGGTTCGATGCGAGGATCCTCGTCGCCATCGGTTTCCTGCTGACCGCGCAGTCGCTGTACACCATGGCAAGCTTCACGCCGCAGATGGACAACTGGCTGATCCTCACCTCCGGCGTCATCCAGGGTCTCGGCATGGGCATGGTGTTCGTGCCGCTGTCGACGGTCGCCTTCGCCACGCTCGATGCGCGTTACCGCACTGACGCCACCTCGTTGTTCAGCCTGGTGCGCAATCTGGGCTCGTCGATCGGCGTGTCGGTGGTTGCGGCCTTGATGGTGCGCAACACCCAGATCAACCACACCGAGCTTTCGGCCTTCATCAATCCCTACAATCCCAACCTATGGGCTGCCTCGCCGGCGGCCGCGAGCGGCAACGCCGCGGCGCTGTCGCAGGTCGACCGCGCGGTGAATGCGCAGGCGATGATGATCTCCTACATCAATGACTTCAAAATCCTGATGGTGATGACGCTGGCCGCGATCCCGTTCGTCATCCTGCTGCGCAAGCCCAAGGCGGCGCCGGCGGGCGGCGCCCCGGCGGCGCATATGGAT
>NZ_RZRX01000433.1:0-2947 GCF_003997405.1 Mesorhizobium sp. M2A.F.Ca.ET.042.01.1.1 | reverse complement strand
CGCCCCAGCTGGTCTCGTCCTCCGGCAGCGGCATGATCGTGGTGATGCGCTCGCCCTGCTCGAGCGGCAGCATGTTGATCAGCGCCTTGCCGCGCGATTGCGGGTTGCCGATCGGCAGCCGCCAGACTTTTTCCTTGTAGACGATGCCGCGCGAGGAGAAGAACAAGACCGGCGTGTGCGTGTTGGCCACGAACAGCCTTGTGACGAAATCCTCTTCCTTGGTCGACATGCCGGAGCGGCCCTTGCCGCCGCGGCGCTGCGCCCGGTAGAGGGACAGCGGCACGCGCTTGATGTAGCCGGAATGGCTGACGGTGACGACCATGTCCTCGCGCTGGATCAGGTCCTCGTCTTCCATGTCCGCCCCGCCCTCGGAGAGCTCGGTGCGGCGCGGCGTGCCGAACTCGTCGCGGACCGCGATCAGCTCGTCCTTGACGATCTGCTGGATACGCGCGCGCGACGACAAAATATCAAGGAAATCAATGATCTCGGCGCCGATCTTGTTCAACTCGTCGGCGATCTCGTCGCGGCCCAGCGCGGTCAGGCGCTGCAGGCGCAGGTCGAGGATGGCGCGCGCCTGTTCCTCGGAGAGGTTGTAGGTGCCGTCCTCGTTGATGCGGTGACGCGGATCGTCGATCAGCTTGATCAGCGGCGCGACGTCGTGCGACGGCCAGCGCCGCTCCATCAACTGCTCGCGCGCCGTCTGCGGATCGGGCGCGGTGCGGATGAGCTTGATCACCTCGTCGATATTGGCGACCGCAATCGCAAGGCCGACAAGGACATGGGCGCGCTCGCGCGCCTTGCGCAGCAGGTATTTGGTTCGGCGGCTGATCACCTCCTCGCGGAAAGCGACGAAGGCTTTCAGCATGTCGATCAGCGTCATCACCTCCGGCTTGCCGCCGTTGAGCGCCACCATGTTGGCGCCGAACGACGTCTGCAGCGGCGTGAAGCGGTAAAGCTGGTTGAGGATGACGTCGGCGACGGCCTCGCGCTTCAGTTCGATGACGACCCGGTAGCCCTGGCGGTCGCTTTCGTCGCGAATGTCGGAGATGCCGTCGATGCGCTTCTCGCGCACCAGTTCCGCCATCTTCTCGATCATCGCCGCCTTGTTCACCTGATAGGGAATCTCGGTGACGACGATGGATTCACGGTCGTTTCCGCGCCTTTCGATCTCGACGCGGCCGCGCATGACGATCGAACCGCGGCCGGTGGAATAGGCGCTGTAGATGCCGGAGCGGCCAAGCACGATGCCGCCGGTCGGGAAATCCGGGCCGGGCACGATCTCCATCAGTGCCGGCAGGTCGATGGCCGGGTTGTCGATGATCGCCATCGCCCCGTTGCACACTTCGGCTAGGTTGTGCGGCGGAATGTTGGTGGCCATGCCGACGGCGATGCCGCCCGAACCATTGACCAGAAGGTTGGGGAAGCGCGCCGGCAGCACCTTCGGCTCTTGTTCGGCGCCGTCATAATTGTCCTGGAAATCGACCGTTTCCTTGTCGATATCCTCCAGGAGCTCATGCGCGACCTTGGTGAGCCGTGACTCGGTGTAGCGCATGGCCGCGGGCGGATCGGCGTCGATGGAGCCGAAATTGCCCTGCCCGTCGATCAGCGGCACGCGCAGCGACCAGTCCTGCGCCATGCGAACCAAGGCGTCATAGATCGAGGCGTCGCCATGCGGATGGTATTTACCCATCACGTCGCCGACGATGCGCGACGATTTCACATGCTTGCGGTTCCAGTGGTAACCGCCTTCCTGCATGGCGTAGAGGATGCGGCGGTGCACGGGCTTCAGGCCGTCGCGCACGTCGGGCAGCGCGCGGCTGACGATCACGCTCATGGCGTAATCGAGATAGGAGCGCTGCATCTCCTCGATGATCGAAATCGGCTCGATGCCGGTGGGGCCGCCATCCGGCCCGCGCGGTGTCTTCTGGTCGGTCAAATCAGGTCACAATCCAGTCGGGAATCACTGCATGCTTATATAGGAAGCCTCGCCGAAACTCCAATGTCGGCCGGACTTTTCCAGAGACAATTTTGATGGTAATTTCAAATGGATACCGCTGATTGCGACGATATGGCCACCGTCGTTTTCGCCGTCATGCGGCAAGGTCGGCGATGGATCGGGCAAAAACCGCAACTGCTGTGAAGCTGGCCTCATGGCTACCCATGCGGGCCCTCAGCGGCTGGAGCGTCAAGGACCTCAACGGCGATCTGGCGGCCGGCATCACGCTGGCCGCGATCGCCATTCCCGAGCAGATGGCTACGGCGCGCCTTGGCGGTTTCGCGCCGCAGGTGGGCTTTTTCACCTTCGTCGCCGGCTCGGTCGCCTTCGCGCTGCTCGGCGCCAACCGCCAGCTGTCGGCCGGCGCGGATTCGACGATCACGCCCTTGTTCGCCGGCGGTCTGGCGCTGATCACCACCTCGGGCTCGCCGCATTACCTGGCGCTGGCGGCCATGCTGGCCCTGATGGCGGGGCTGCTGGTGGCGCTCAGCGGCGTCTTCCGTCTCGGCTGGATCGCCGATCTGCTGTCCGTGCCGGTCACGACGGGTTTCCTCGCCGGCATTTCGATCCATATCATCGTCTCACAACTGCCTTCCTTGCTCGGCCTGCCCGCCGAAAGCGGCGAAACCGTGCGGCGAGTCGGCGAGATAGCCGCCAATATCCACCTCACCAATCCCTGGAGCCTGGCAATCGGCCTCGGTGTCTTCGCCATCGTCTTCGCCGCCGGACAGGTCAGCGCGCGGATCCCGGCGGCGTTGATCGGCATGGTCCTGGCGACGCTTGGCGTCGTCGCCTTCGATTTGAGGAACCGTGGCGTCGAGGTGCTCGGCGCCTTGCCGAACGGGTTGCCGGCCCCAGGCGTGCCGACCGCCGACTTCCAGGATGCCCGGGCACTTGTTCCGCTGGCGCTGCTGATCGCCATCGTCGTCATGGTGCAAACAGCGGCCACGA
>NZ_RZRX01000432.1:0-2954 GCF_003997405.1 Mesorhizobium sp. M2A.F.Ca.ET.042.01.1.1 | reverse complement strand
GAGAAGAACAGCACCTGCAGAATGTCACCCTGCGCAAAGGCGCCGATGATGGTGTCGGGGATGATGTTCATCAGGAAGCCGACGATCGTAGTGTCATGCGCCTTCTCGGTGAAGGTCGAGACCTTCGAGGCATCGAGTGTCGCCGGATTGATGTGCATGCCGGCGCCGGGCTGGATGACGTTCGACACAACCAGGCCGACGATCAGCGCCAATGTCGAGAAGACAAGAAAATAGATCATCGCCTTGCCGGCGACGCGGCCGACCTTGTGCAGGTCGGAGACTCCCGCGATGCCGGTCGCCACGGTGAGGAAGATCACCGGCGCGATGACCATCTTGACCAGCTTGATGAAGGCATCGCCGAGCGGTTTCAGCGATGCGCCCAGATCGGGATAAAAATGGCCAAGCAGGATGCCGGCGGCGATCGCCACCAGGACCTGCACATAGAGATGCCGGTAAAAGGGAACCTTGCCGCGCGGTTCGGCGGCAGCGATTGCTGTCTGCATGATATCCTCCGTTCGGCCCCCGATCGAGAACGCTCGACCTCCCAGGGGGCTGTTGACCTCCACAGCCTCGCGGCTGCTGCGGATGCAGTTGCAACGCGCGTGCCAGATGGCGCCCGGAATTTCGCTTCGTTGATTTTGCTGAATTTTTCGAGCTCGCGAGGTGCCCTTTCAGCGGCATCAGTGCGGTTATCCGCATAGGCAGAATTGCGCCTTGTGCGAAAACATGCACAAATACGCCATGCTGCAACGCCCCGCCGCTGCTCTCGCTTTGACGCCCGAACTGCTTGCCGGGCGGGCGCGGCGCGCCTGGCTGCTGTTCACGGCGGTGGCGCTGGCAATCATCGCGGCAGCGCTCTACGGCGCAGGCCTTTATGGCCGCTCGACGGAGATCGAGGCATTAGCCACGCAAGGACGCACGGACGCCAACCTCAAGGTCGCGCTGCTGCGCGCGGTGCTGGAAAATCCGCGCGCGCTGCCGCTGCTCCTGTCGGAGGACCAGCAGGTGCATGACGCGTTGACCGAGCGAAGCCCTGCCGCGATCGACGTGCTCAACCGCAAGCTGGAAGGGCTGGTTTCCGGCACCAAGGCCTCGGTGCTCTACGTCACCGGCACGGACGGTCTGGCGATCGCCTCCAGCAATTGGCGCGAACCGGTGAGCTTCGTCGGCAGCGACTACAGTTTCCGCGCCTATTTCTCAGGCGCGATGCAGACCGGCACCGCCGAATATTTCGCGCTCGGCAATGTCAGCAAACGTCCCGGGCTCTACATCTCGCGGCGCGTCGACGGCGCCTCGGGCCCCCTCGGCGTCGTCGTGGTCAAGATGGAGTTCGACCAGCTCGAAGCCGACTGGCACGAAGCGAACCGGCCGGCCTTTGTCAGCGACGCGCATGGCGTGGTGCTGATCACGAGTGTGCCCTCCTGGCGCTTCCTGACGACCGAGCCGCTTAGCCGGCCGGTGCTCGCCGAAATCCGCGCCAGCCAGCAATTCGGCGACGCGCCGCTGGTGCCTTTGCCGATCACGAGGCCGGAGGCGCTGAGCTCCGATGTCACGCTGGTCCATGCCATCGCGCCGAGAGGCAGCGATGCGGAATATCTGCGGCTCTCGACCGCTGTGCCATCAACACCGTGGCGGCTCGACTATCTTGTTCCAGCCGAAGCGCCGATCGCCGCCGCGCAGCGCGAAATGCGGCTCCTGGCTCTCGGCTTGCTTGTACCGCTCATCGCCTTGGCCGCCTATCTGTTATGGCGCCGGCAGTCCGCCCAGATGCGGATCGCCGCCGAACAGGCGGCGCGCGCCGAGCTGGAGCGGCGCGTCATCGAGCGCACGCAGGATCTCAGCCTGGCGCGCGACCGGCTGCAGGCCGAGATCGCCGACCATCGCAGCACCGAGGTGAAGCTGCAGGTGATGCAGCAGGAGCTGGTGCAGGCCAATCGCCTCGCCACCCTTGGCCAGGTCGCGGCCGGCGTCGCGCATGAGATCAACCAGCCGGTGGCGACGATCCGCGCCTATGCCGACAATGCGCGCGTGTTCCTCGAACGCGAGCAGAGCGCTTCAGCCAAAGAGAATCTTGGCGCCATCGCCGCGCTGACCGAGCGCATCGGAACCATCACAGAGGAGCTGAAAGCCTTTGCCCGCAAGGGCCGCACCGCTGCCGAGCCCGTCGAATTGCGCAGCGTGATCGAGGGCGCAGTCGTGCTGCTCAGGAGCCGCTTCGCCGGCCGGCTGGATGCCCTGGCGATCACGCTGCCGCCGCCGGCGCTGAAAGTAATGGGCAACCGGCTGCGGCTGGAGCAGGTGCTGATCAACCTGTTCCAGAACGCGCTGGAGGCGCTCGATGGCCGTGATGGCGCAAGGGTCGAAGTCTCCGCCGCCGAAACTGGCGAAGACGTGGCGCTGGTCGTTTCCGACAACGGGCCGGGTATCCCACCCGCGATCCTGAAATCACTGTTCACGCCCTTCAACACCTCGAAGGAGAAAGGCCTTGGGCTCGGCCTGGTCATCTCCAAAGACATCGTCGCCGACTATGGCGGGCGCATCGAGGTTTCGAGCAGCGACCAGGGCACACGCTTCACCATCCACCTTTCGAAAGCCGGCGCAGCATGACCACGAACGATCCCGCACCGGTGATCCTTATCGATGACGACAATGACCTGCTCAAGGCGACGAGGCAGACGCTAGAGCTTGCCGGCTTTGCGGTGTCGGCCTATTCGGTGGCGAGCGAAGCGCTGGCGACGCTCGACAGGAATTTCGCCGGCGTGGTTGTCTCGGACATCCGCATGCCGGAGATCGATGGGCGGCAGCTTTTCGGCCGCGTCTTGCATCTCGACCCCGATATTCCCGTGATCCTGGTCACGGGGCACGGCGACATCGCCATGGCCGTCAAGGCGATCAAGGACGGCGCCTACGACTTCATCACCAAGCCTTTCGCCACTGAGCGGCTGGCGCAGAGC
>NZ_RZRX01000431.1:0-2989 GCF_003997405.1 Mesorhizobium sp. M2A.F.Ca.ET.042.01.1.1 | reverse complement strand
CATTATGGGCTGCTGCGGATAACTCGAGGTGCTGCGCGAGGACAACCGCGCCATTTTCCGCGCTGCCAGCCTTGCCTCGAAAGCCGCCGATTTCCTGCTGGCCTTCCAGACGGATGCCGAAACCAAGATGCGGGAAGGGATCGCGGCATGAGCGCTCCCGATCCCGTTGCGCTGCAGAGCGAGCCGGCGCCGGAAGGCGAGCAGATGCTCGATTTCGGCCTCTTCGATGAAGCCAAACGAAACCAGCTCGACCTGTCCTGAGCCAATTCGACCTGTTCTGACAAGGAAGCTTTGCCATGATCCTGATCACCGACGAATTGCGCGCCCGCCTGCTCGCCAATGGTGCCGCCGAAATCGAAACCGACCATGTTCCGGTCGTGAAGTTGTTCAATCCGACCGGTGCCGCGACCTGGCTTTTGAGCGAACTCGACGCCGACGGCGACACGCTGTTTGGCTTATGTTGAGCTCAACATAAGCCGAACTATGTCGAGTGTGGTGTTACGTTGAACGGCTGCTGAGGCTCGCCGGAATTCAAGTCCTTAAGCGAATTTTGCTCAACATAATCTGCATGATCCTGACGTCTGAGGACGAAAGGAGCATGAAGATGTTTGAACAACTGGCGAATGGATCATCTGCGGAAAACTTTGGCGAGAAGGATCGATCCTGGCCACTGATTTCCGAGTTTTTGGACTACCTACGTCTGGCGGGCATGGCCGAGAGCGGCCTGCAGGACTTCCCGGGACCTGCGAAACATTTCCTCGTCTGGGTGAGCAGGCAGGGCATCGAGCTTGGCGCCGTAGATGTCGCCGTCGTGCGCCGGTTCCTAGCCCACGACTGTGATTGTCCGCGTCCGGCAGGCGAGCGCTACCAGGCGCGACATATGCGAGCCCGGACCTTCAAAGGACGCGTTTTCCAATTTGTCCGGTTCCTGGAAAATACCGGTCGGATTCATAACGCCGCATCGCTCGACGAAGGGCTGCGGCGCCTCGCTGAATTCACCGCTTACCTTGGCGAGCAAGGCCATGCGCCAGGAACGATCAGGAGCTACGACTATAGCTGCCGCCACTTCGTCGTCTGGCTTTATCAACATCACATAAGACTAGCAGCGATAGACGAAAGCGTCCTCCTGCGGTTCGCGGCCCATGACTGCATCTGCCCCGGCATGTTCGTGCAGAATGTAGAACGCAATCGGTCCTACCAGTTTAAGGTCGGGCGCTTCGTCCGCTTCCTCGTCACCATCGGCGCGATATCGAATGCCACACCGGCAGATGATCGCGATGTCGATCATCTCAGAGCGTTCCGGGACTGGCTGCGCCGACATCGTGGCGCCGGCGAGCGCACGATTTTGGATCATGTCCAAACGATCATGAAGCTCCTGCCGCAGTTAGGCGACGATCCCGGGCGGTACGACGCGGCACTGATCAACAGGGTAATGCTCCAGAATCTGGAAAGCACCTCCCGCGTCAGCGCCCAGCGGATGTGCGGCTCGCTGCGGATGTATCTCCGGTTCCTCACAACGGTCGGCGCGTGCCCGCCAGCGCTGGTCGGCGCGGTCCCTCGAATACCGCGATGGCGGTTGGCGAATCTTCCGCGGTACATCCTCAAAGACGACGTCGAGCGCGTGATTGCATCATGCGATCCAACCACGCCAAGGGGATTGAGGGATCGCGCGATCCTCCTGTTATTGGCGCGGCTGGCCTTGCGCGGTGGCGACGTCGCCAACCTGCATATGCGCGACATAGATTGGGAGAACGCCCTGATCAGGGTGGCCGGCAAGACCAGGCACACCGTCGCACTGCCGTTACCGCAGGACGTTGGGGACGCACTCCTGGCGTACATCGAACACGCCCGGCCCGTCGTAGACTCGAGCAAGATCTTCATCAGGGTGATCGCGCCTTTCAAGCCTTTCTCTTGCTCAGGGGCGATCGCGATTGTCGTGCGCGACGCCCTGAAGCGCGCCGGCGTCGAGAATGTGAACCTGCGGGGCGCATACCTTCTCCGGCATTCTGCCGCGACCAACATGCTGCGCTCGGGTGCGACGCTGGACGCGGTCGGCGCCGTTCTACGCCATCGTTCGCCGGAGACGACAGCAATCTATGCCAAAGTCGACACAACGATGCTGTTGCAAGTGGCTCAACCCTGGATCGGGAGCGCCACATGTCGATAGGCGCGAGCGTCCAACGGTACGTGGCGATCAAGCACGCCCTTGGCTACAAGTTCGCCGACCAGGAGCAGATGCTGTTGAAATACGCGGCGTTCGCCGACACCTTCGGGGACCTATACACCTCCGCCGGTAGGATGATCGAATGGGCGTCGACCGGGCCATCGAGGCAACGGTCGCGCGAATGGCTGCAGGTCGTTCGCCACTTCGCGATCTCAATGCACGCGGAGGACAACCGGCACGAAATCCCGCCGCGCGATGTGTTTGGCAAAGGAAAACGGCCACGACCACGTCCGCACATCGTGGCGGCGGCGGATATCGAGCGCGTCATGCAGGCCGCGCTGTCACTGCCGCCCGTCGCATCGCTCACGCCCTATACCTATCACTATCTGATCGGGCTCCTGGCCACGACGGGCCTGCGCGTGTCCGAAGCGGTCGGGTTGCTGAAAACGGATCTGACGGCCGATGGGCTGTTGATCCGCGAGACCAAGTTCCGCAAGACCCGGCTCGTCCCGATCGATCCCAGCACCCGTAGGGCGCTTACAGAGTATCTGACCTTAAGGCGTCGCATCGGCCGCGCTGATCCGCATCTGTTCGTGCTGTCGACAGGGGAGCCGCCGGACCATGCCAGTGTCTCCCGCGCCTTTATTAAGCTCGGCAGGCAGGTCGGTGTGCGTGCCGCGACAGGGCGCGGGCCTCGGCTGCATGATCTTCGTCACAGCTTTGCGGTCCGATCGCTTGAACAATGCAAGGGCGACAGAGCCGCGATCAACCGGCACATGCTGGCGCTCAGCACCTATCTCGGCCACGCCTGCCTCTCCGATACCT
>NZ_RZRX01000430.1:0-2997 GCF_003997405.1 Mesorhizobium sp. M2A.F.Ca.ET.042.01.1.1 | reverse complement strand
CTCTTATTTCATGGCCGCGAAGACCGCCGGATACAGCTTCCCAAGCTTGGTCAATCGCATCCTCGATGTCGCCCACACGCGATATTTCGGAATCGGCATCCCCAGCGCCGAACGTGATTTTGGGCCGTCGGGTGGCTGAACGCTGGGCTGTCACTTTGATCTCGGATGGATTCGGCGAGGGGATGATGGCGAGGTCGGCAGAGGCGCATCGACTCGCCCCAATCAGAGAAGCCTGCTAGACGTCATGTTCCGAGGCGGAGAACGGTGGCCCGCTCTTTCGTGCGATTAAAAGACGAGGGTTGGTCTCTATTCGGCGTGTTGAAGTCAAGCGCTTTTCCGCTTCGCCGGCGTTGCGCATCTTTCGCGGGGTCCTGCTTCTCTCCGGGATCGGCGGCCGCGAAGCCATCCATCGCGAACCTCACCGACGATGATCCGGTCGGGGCGCAGACGCATCGTGCTTTTGAGGAGACGCCATATCGACCGTGACATGGTATGGAGTGAGACGGCGTTCTCGGCCGCGCACTGGATCTCGGTTGTATCCTCGAGGATGACGACCCGGTCGTCGGGCGCATGCTGGACGACCTCGGCGATGACAGCGTTGGCGAGTGTCGTCTTTCCGGAGCCCGTGCCGCCGGAGATGACGATGTTCAAGCGAGACGCGATGCGGAGCACTGATGCCTGCTTCTCCGTTATGACCCGCTTCGTGACATAGTCGTCGAGCGGGATAAGCCGGGATGCACGCCGACGGATCGTGAAGGTAGGCGCCGACACGACTGGCGGCAGCAGCCCCTCGAAACGATGCCCGCCGATCGGTAGCTCGCCGGAGATGATCGGTTGCTCGTCGTCCGCTTCGGACTGGAGAGCGTGCGCGACGCTTCCAATGACGATCTCCGCGGCCCGCCGGCGTCATTTCCCCGGCTGGGGCAACGCCGTGGCCGAGCCGCTCGATGAACAGCCTCCCGTCTGGGTTTAGCATGATCTCGACAACGGTCGCGTCGTCGAGCGCCAGGCATAGATGCTCGCCCAAAGCATCCTGAAGCTTGGGGACAAGCCGCGAGTGCGATCGAAGATGGTTCACGGATGGCCCCTCAGGCAGCGTGCTGCCGCGCGGCGGGAAACGCCGACCTGTAGCCAGGTGGGCAAACCTGCGTGAAACTCGCCCGGTCAGCCGGAAGTATCCCGGCGATGGCGATCGTGTTGCCGATGCGGCAGGGCTTGCCGAGCCGCCTCATCGGCCAGCCTACCCGATTGAGGATCCGTTCGAACCTGAGATCTGTTGCGGTGGCGATCTCCGTATATCCGTTCAGCATCGACCATTCGATGATGGCCGCAAACATGGTGGGCGTTGCTTGATGTAGCGCCCCTCCCCTCCCTGCCCTCAGCGGATGTGGTGTCGACACAGAAACGCGAGCTTTCGATCATCCTGGCATGGGCATTGATGCGGCCAATCGCGAGCAATTGCGGAAACGTCCGCTCCAGCATTGTGTCCTCAAGGGCGGGAAGCAGGCGCGCACCCCCTACGATGGCGCCGTCGTCCGACGTCACCACGATGTAAGTCGGATCGAGCAGGTCGAACTCGCCTGTTTCCCGGCCACTGCGGACATGCACGTGTCCACTCCAGGCGGTCCGCAAAGATTGTCGCTCGCAGTCGACAATAGGCGTCGACGAGTTCTCGGTATCTCTTCCCCGAGGCATTGCGTATTGCGCGTGCCAGCATTCGCCGAAACCCTTCACTGATTGCGATTGGGGCTCATCAATCACAGATGGCCACTCTGCTGGAGCTGTAGAATTCTACGGGCCCTGAGTCGGGTCTGCGGAGGGCTGACGCGTCTGGACTTGGCAGTGGCCGTGGATTGCCGGCAGTTTACCCCCGAGATTTAACGGGGGTGCTTGCGAAGAGCCTAACTGTTGGGAACGAAAGCAGAAATCGGGATTGCGGGGGTGGCCGGTGGGCAACTTCTGGCTGTTGCGTTAACTTCTTGTTAACCTTCTTTTTCTTGCGAAGGATACAGAATCGGAATAGTCCCGATAATTCCAGAAATCGATGGAAATATCGTTACTACCTCGGTAAGCGCTAATGAATGTGACTCTGACCCATCCGGCTCAACAAGAGAGCTTCGCTGATACGATCCTGCAGCAAAGTGAGGATATTTCGCGACGTCTCGACATGCTGCGCATGGAGAATTTTCCCCCGGACGCTGAGAAGCCTCTCCGCAGCTTCACTCTTGCGGAAGCCGCTGAGTTTATTGGGGTCTCCCAAAGTTACGTGAAGAAGCTCCATTTACAGGGCAAGGGCGTCGAGCCTTATGTCACACCGACGGGGCGTCGATACTACACAGCCGCGCAGATGAACGAGCTGCGCGTCTTGCTCGACCGGTCGCCTCGCCGACGAGATGGCGAGAAGCTCCAGGTCATCTCTGTCGTCAATTTCAAGGGTGGGTCCGGAAAGACGACGACAGCAGTTCATCTCTCGGAGTATCTGGCGCTACGCGGTTTCCGCGTCTTGGCAGTTGACCTGGATCCGCAGGCGTCACTGACTGCCCTTTTCGGAATTCAACCTGAGATCGACCGCAATCCGTCGTTCTACGATGCGCTACGCTATGATGATCAGCGTGTCTCGATCACGAAAGCGATCCGACCCACGAACTTTCCCGGTCTCGATCTCATTCCCGCAAACCTCGAGTTACAGGAGTACGAGTACGAAACGCCGATCGCGATGCACGCCAAGGAATCGAGCGCAGGACGCGCATTCTATACGCGTATCGGATCTTCACTTGGAGAGGTTGACGAGAACTACGATGTGGTTGTGATCGACTGCCCTCCGCAGCTCGGCTACCTCACTCTCACCGCGCTTGCCGCCTCTTCTGCCGTTCTCATCACCGTGCATCCTCAGATGCTCGACATCATGTCCATGAGTCAATTTCTGCTGATGTTGGGGGAGATTCTAAAAAGCATCGAGGGCGCTGGCATCGCCGTCTCTCTCGACTGGTTCCGCTA
>NZ_RZRX01000042.1:0-33839 GCF_003997405.1 Mesorhizobium sp. M2A.F.Ca.ET.042.01.1.1 | reverse complement strand
GTCCCGGGCGATGCGCTCGGTGTGATAGCCGAGCGCATCGCCCGGGACGGCCTGGTCGGGCTGGGTTTCACCAACGCGCCGGCCTCGATCGCGCCTTGGGGCGGCCGCAAGGCGGCAATGGGCACCAATCCCTGGTCGCTCGCGGTCCCGGACGGACAAGGCGGCGCGCGCTTCGTCATCGACCAGAGCGCCAGCGTCGTCGCCAAGAGCGAGGTCATCAAGCGGGCCCGCGCCGGCGAACCGATCCCGCCCGGCTGGGCCTTCGATGCGAGCGGCGAGACGACGACCGACGCAGGCGAAGCGTTGAAGGGCACCATGGCGCCGGCGGGCGGCTACAAGGGCGTCGGCTCCGCATTGCTGGTGGAGATCTTTGCCGCATGCCTGACCGGGGCAAATCCAGGGCTTGTCGCCAGCCCCTTCTCCGGCACGGCCGGAGGGCCACCCGGAACCGGCCAGTTCTTCCTGGCGGTCTCGCCCGAGGCCACGTCGGGCGGCGCGTTCGCCGGCAATCTGGAAACCGTCGCCGGCGCCTTCATCCGCGAAGCGCGGCTTCCCGGCACGAGGCGCTTCGGCGCGCGCGAGAGCAATGCCCAAGGCATCGAGGTGGCGGCCGAGACGCTCGCCACGCTGGAAAAACTCGCCGGGACCGCCGCATGACGGCGATCGCGCTGCGCCCGCCGGAGGTCGTCATGCGGCTGCAGCGGCTTGGCGCGGCGCATCCGACGCGGCTCAGCTTCCTGCGCCAGCTGATCCGCCGCGCCGCCAGGGAGAAATGGCGTGTCCGCAAGCACCTGTTCGACCTCGACGACAAGGGGTTCGGGCGCGTGGTCTATGCGGTCGAGACGCCGGTAAGGACCTACAGCCTGGTCGCGTTCTCGACGCCGCTCGATGACGAGAAGCGCTCGGACCGGGTGATCGCGCAGGCCTGGGACACGAGTTACGTGCTTTATGACGGCTTGCCGGACGTCGCCGACATTGCGCGGTTGGAGGCAAATGCGCCGCTGCAGGAGGCGGGCCGCTACACCAGAAGCGAACTGGTGCTGGCGCGCGCCAACAAGAGTGTGCGGCTGTTCAAGGAAGTCGCCACGGCGCTGGCCCGGGGACAACAGCCGGATGAGGAGCAGTTGCTCGGCGTCGGCTATCTGCTTCGCACCACGGCGGTCTACGGCAACGGCAAGTTCGGCATCGCGGATCGCGACGACATATCCTCACGGCCGGAGCTTGCCGGATCCTTCCAGGCTGAAATGCTCACTGTCTGGCTGATCCGGTCCTTCACTTTCGACCTCGTCGATCACATTGCCCGTCGGCGCAACCCGGCCGGCGCGGCGAGGCTGGCGCCGGAGTTGCGCCGGGCGCTTGGCGTGGGCAACGCGACCGGACTCGGCATGGCGCCCTTCCTCGTGCGCCATCCGCTGTTGACGCATAGCTGGTTCCTGGCCCGCGAAACCGCGCTGGCGCGGGTGCGCGCCGAACCACATGGCGGCGCGGCGGAACGAGACGCCTTCTCGAAAGCGCTCGCCGATCTGCGCCGGCGCGTTGCCCGCTGGCACAGCGACGACAACCGCCAGGCCACGGCAACCCGAATGTTGGCCGCCGACCTGGGCGCGCTGGCGGAAAACCTCGATCGGCTTCTGACGAAGCCGCGGCCTTGGGATGCGCTCTATCGCTTCGCTGAAGATCACTTCTCGCTGGAGGGGCAGGAAGCCTGCGTCTCCCTTATCCTCGAACCGCACGGCGCCTTGATCGACGAGCTCGGCGACACGATGAAGGCCGACGAGACGCCCGGCCATGCCATCGAAGGCGGCATGGACTGCGGCTCGCTGCGCCAGGCGCTCCTCGACTGCTATTCCTGGGCGATGGCAATCGACTTCGCTGAGCCGTCCGCCAGCGCGCGCTTCTGGTATGTGTCGGCGGAAAAGCTAGAGCCTCGGCTTGGCGAGCGCTTCGAGGAGGATGGCGCCGAGCTTGAGCAACCTCTGGCCACCGCGCGCGACGCGCTTGGCCTGGCGGCCGCTCTGGCAAAGGCGCCGGCCTCGGCCAGTGTCGCCGATTTCCTGCTGCGCTGGCCCGAGTGGCGCCATGCGGTGCGACGAGCCCAGATCGTCGCCAAATTTCCCTACGCCGAGATCCACGACAACCTGATCGGCGCTGAATTGCGGCCCGTCGACATATTGCGCGCCAAGCTGGCGTTCTTCGGCGCGCGCAGTTTCGATCCCCGCTCCGACCGCTGGCTGCGCATCGCGCTGTTCAGCGGCGAGCCGCTGATCGAGGATGTCTCCACGATGGCGGGAGAGGCCGCGTGATCGACCTGTCGCTCAACGAGGTGGAAACGCTGAGCGCCAAGGCGGCCAGGGGCGCCGGATTTTCATGGGGATTGGCCGAGGATGTCGGCCGCGCGGCGCGCCGGATCGCGGTCGAGGACGACAAATGGGGCCAGGCCATGCTGAGCCTTGCTGAACACGCACAATCCTTCGAGCCGCCCAGTCCTGCCCGCGCGGCGCGCTGGCGGAGCGGCCAGACTGACGTCGCGATTGGAGGGCCGCTTTGTCCCATCCGGACGGCGGCCCTGCTGCTCGACGAACCGCTTCCGGCGAGCGCTATGCCGCTGACGATCCTGGATGTCGGCCTGCCGGTCTGGCTCGACGCCATGCTGCGCCGCTCGGCCATGCGCGTAGCGCGGCCCGCGGGGTTGGCGACGCGCGCCGATGTCGTCATCGACAACCGCGCCGAAACCGAGCAGCCAGCCACAGGCCGGCGCGGTGCGATCGACGACCGGACGCTTGCGGCGCTCAATTCCTTCGCCGCCAGGACCTATGTGCCGGAAAGCGAAAGATCGCGCCTGCGTGGTGCCGGCGGCGGCCGGGTGGATGATGAATAACAAGGGGAGAAAAAGATGAGCGCAGCCGACGGCCAGAAGATCGCCATGCGTGGCGCAGGCTACTACTCGGCCAACACCGTCGGCGCCAAATATGTCATCGACAAGGTCGGCGATCTCGTCGTCGAGGCTGTCGCCAGGATGCCCCGGCTGGCCGACGGCCTGCCCTTCGCCATCGCCGATTTCGGCGCCGCCGACGGGGGCACTTCCATGGACATGATGCGACGGCTGATCGGCGCCGTTCGGGAGAGGGAACCGGACCGGGCGATATCGATCACCTACACCGACCTGCCTCACAATGATTTCTCGACCTTGTTCCGACTCAGCCAAGGCCTTCTTGGAACCTCCACCGAAGCGCCGCTGGCCGAGACGCCCGGGCTTTACATCTTCGGCAGCGGCACCAGCTTCTACCGCCAGATCCTGCCGGACGATTCGCTGTCGTTCGGCTTCTCCGCCACCGCGATGCATTGGATCAGCAAGCGGCCGTGCATGATTGCCGACCACGTCCAGGCGGTCGGTGCAAGCAATGCCGAGCGCGAGCAGTTCCGCGCCCAGGCGCTGCGCGACTGGGAGACGATCCTGCTTGCCAGGGCGCGTGAATTGCGATCAGGCGGGCGACTTGCGCTGGCCAATTTCTGCGTCGACGAGGAAGGCCGCTATCTCGGACATACGACGGGTGCCGACATGTTCGACAGTTTCGCCCGCCATTGGCGGGACCTGCTTCGCGTAGGGCGGATCAGCGAGACGGAGTATGTCAACGCGACGTTCCAGCAGTTCTACAAGACACCCGACGAGTTCGCGGCACCCTTCCGCGATCCCGCTTCGCCTGTGTCGCAAGCCGGGCTAAGGCTGGAGACGATATTCACCATGGTGACACCCTGCCCCTATGCCGAGGCGTTCCGGACCCATCGCAATGCGAAGGATTTCGCCCGGGCCTATGTGCCGACGCTGCGCTCCTGGTCCGAGACCGTTTTCGCCAACGCGCTCGATCCCGCCCGACCGCCAAGCGAACGCTCCGCGATTATCGACGATTTCTACGGCGCCTATGAAGCCGACGTCGCGCAAGCTCCAGAAGGTCATCGCATGGACTACGTTCACTGCGTGACGGAAATCGTCAAGTCTTGACCGGGGGCAAGCGCCGCGTCGCCCGCTCCAGGTCTTGACGAAAACAGGTGCGCCTGTTTGAGACTCGGGATCAAGGGACATTTGCTCCCGAGGAGATGAGCAGGCGGTGGGCAAGCTTTGAAGCTCGGTTTTCGATTGCTTGCTGCTGCGATCGTGGCGTTCGGCGCGACCGGATGCACCAGCATTTCCTACTATGCGCAATCGCTGGAGGGCCATGTCGAGATAATGGCCGCGCGCAAGAATGTTGCGAAACTGATCCGTGATCCGTCGACGCCGGAGCCATTGCGCGTCAAGCTGACATCGGCCAGCGCCATACGCCGCTTCGCCACGGAAGAACTGGCGCTGCCCGACAACAGCAGCTACCGCAGCTATGTCGATGTCGGCCGCAACGATGTGACCTTGGCGGTCTTTGCCGCGCCGCAATTCTCGCTCGCGCCGGTAACATGGTGCTTTCCGGTCTTCGGCTGCGTTCCCTACAAAGGCTATTTTTCACGCAAGGACGCGCTCGAAAATGCCGCCGCGCTGCAGCGGCAAGGGCTGGACGTCTATGTGACAGGCATCACGGCCTATTCCACGCTGGGCTGGTTCAACGACCCGCTGCTCAGCACCATGCTGCGCCAGAACGACACCTATCTCGCCAGCCTTATCTTCCATGAGCTGGCGCATCAGAAAGTCTATGTGAACGGCGACTCCGCGTTCAACGAGGCTTTCGCGGTCACCGTCGAAACCACCGGCACGAGGAAATGGCTGCGCGCCACCGGCAATCGCGCCGGATTGCGCAGCTACGAAGCCGATCGCAAGCGCAAGGCGGATTTTCTCGGGCTGATATCCAAGACCCGGGACGAGCTGAAACAGGTCTACGGGAGCCCCCGTGGCCCGGAGCAGATGGCGGCCGCCAAGGCCGCCGCGATCGACAGGCTGCGGATGCGCTACCGGCAGATGCGCGACAAGCACTGGGCCGGATACCGTGGGTACGACGCCTGGTTCGACAGCCCAATCAACAACGCGAAACTCGCCGCGACTGCCGTCTACGGCGAAGAGGTCCCGGCGTTCCTTCACCTGTTCGACTTGTGCTCGGGCGACTATCCGCGGTTCTACGCCTCTGTTCGACGGATAGGCGCCTTGCCCGCGCCCTCCCGTGCCGAAGCGCTCAAGGCCGCGACGACGTGTGATTGAGCTGAACCGGCTCTAATTCGCCGCCAGCGCCGCCACCTCACGCCGGAAAGGCAGCGCGTCACCGATATCGGGCTCGTCCAGCTCGCGGGCGAAGCGGTGGCCGGCATAGGTCGCCCAGGCGATGGGTCCCGGCGCCTCGGCGTCGCCGATGACCTTAATCGAACGGATGCCGTTGTCGGCCCATTCGTTTTCGCGGGCCTTCAGCTCGCGCCAGACGGCGTCGTCCTGGTTGCGCGACGTGACCAGGACGACGGCATCGGCCACCAGTTCCTGCCGCGCGCCGGTGTAGACGCAGGCCGTAACGACGCTGCCTGAAGTGATGCCCGTGACCGTCCTGTTGAGCACGATGTCAACCCCCAGCTCCGCCAGGCGGCGGTGGATGGCGCCCTGCTCCAGCGTGTTGCGGGTCCAGTCCGACACATAGGCCGATGGCGTCACCAGGGTCACCTTGGCGCCCTGCCGCGCCATCAGTTCGGCAAGAACTCCGCCCATGTAATAGTGGTCGTCGTCGAACAGCACGACGCTGCCGGACGGCGCCTTGCCGCCCATCAGATCGTCGGGCGTGTAGACCGGCATGGCGGCGTCGATCGGCATCGGCACGACATGGGCGCGTGCCACGCCGTCGCGCCGCCAGGTCGATCCGGTGGCGACGGCGACATTCTGAAAGCCGAAGGACAGGATGTCGTCCGCCGACAGCCGGCTTTCGAAATAGATGTCGACATTCGGCATCTGACTGAGTTGATACTCTCGATAGTCGCGCACCCTGCCCCAGGCCGACAGGCCCGGCAGCAGGCACTCGCGCGCCACGCGTCCGCCAAGCGCGGTGCCGGCTTCGGCAATCGCCACCTGGTAGCCGCGCAGGCCGAGCGCGCGGGCGGCCTCCAGCCCGGCGGGCCCGGCGCCGACGATCAGCACGCTGTCGCTGTCGCCCTTGGCCTGCATGCGCTCCGGATGCCAGCCCTTGCGCCATTCTTCCATGAAGGTCGGGTTCTGCGTGCAGCGCGAGATCGACATCGTCATGTCGCCGGTGATGCAGATGTTGCAGCCGATGCACTCGCGTATGTCCTCGATGCGGCCCTCCTCGACTTTCCTCGGCAGGAAGGGATCGGCGATCGATGGGCGCGCGCAGCCGATGAAGTCGAGCGTGCCCGATTTGATCATCCGCACCATCACATCCGGCGAGGTGAAGCGGCCGACGCCGACGACCGGCTTCGAGGTCAGCTTCTTGATGCCGGAGACGAGGCTCTCCTGCGCCGCCTCTTCCTTGAAGCGCGAGGGTCCCGAGCAATCCTCCCAGGCGCCGTGGGCGAGGTCCCAGAGATCAGGCAGCTCAGCATGCATCTCGATCATGTCGCGGACTTCCGAATTGGCGAAGCCAAGCTCGCCGATCATCTCGTCCAGCGACAGCCTGAGCGTCAGGCCGCAAGTGTCGCCGATCGCGTCCCGACCTTCCTCGATCAACTCGCGCATCAGCCGCGAGCGGTTTTCCAGCGAGCCGCCATATTCGTCGCTGCGCTGGTTGGTGGCGGTGGACAGGAAATGCTGGATGATGCCGAAGCCGTGCGCGCCGTAGAGGCACACAAGGTCGAAACCCGCCTGCCTGGCGCGCTTGAAAGCGTTGCGGTGCCAGCGGCGCAGGTCGCGGATATCCTCTCTGTCCATGGCGCGCGCCTGCACCGGATCGTTGGTGAAGGTGCGGATCGGCAAAGCCGACGGCCCGCGCGGAACCTCCTTGGTGTAGAGGTTGGGGCCATTGATGCCGGAATAGGCGAGCTGGACGCCGGCGAGCGCGCCATATTCGTGCATGGCTTTCGCCATCTTGGCCAAAGCCGGAATGTCGGCGTCGTCCCACAGCCGGAGCTCGATGAAGGGCGTGATCTCCGAGGTGTGGTGCATCTCCGTCTGCTCGGTGAAGATGACGCCCCATCCGCCCTCGGACTTCATGCGGCGCATCTCGGCCGCGGCCGACGGATCGCGGTAACCGCCGCCATTGCAATGCGGAACCTGATAGAAGCGGTTCTTGGCGGTCACCGGACCGATCTTCATCGGCTCGAACAGAATGTCGTAGCGTGGGTCGCGCATGGAACTCCCTTCCCGTCGGCTGGCGCTGCCGATGCTCCGGAGACTACTCATAAGTTGGCGCCGGCGCGGGAAAACTACGGAATTCTTCTGCGCGGGTTAGGACATGCCTAATCTCGCGTCGCCGGGATTAGGCTGCAATGAATCGAAGCTGAGCCAAATGCGACTTCAGGGCGGGCATCGCCCGATGTAGACAGCCGGTTGCGGCAACGGGACAAGACACATGGGCAGCATCGATATCCTCGAACGACTGATAGCCTTCCCGACAGTGAGCCGCGAGTCGAACCTCGACCTCATCAGCTGTGTGGCTGACCTGCTCGAAACGAGCGGCATAGCCAGCCAGCTCATCCACAGCGCCGACGGCCACAAGGCCAACCTCTTTGCCACCATCGGTCCGGCCGACAGGCCCGGCATCATGCTGTCCGGCCATACCGACGTCGTTCCCGTCGATGGCCAGAACTGGACGCTGCCGCCCTTCGCGATGACTGAGCGCGACGGCAGGCTCTACGGGCGCGGCGCCGCGGACATGAAGGGGTTCGTGGCTTCAGCGCTCGCCGCCTGCCTCAAGGCCTCGAAGATGGCGCTGCGCACGCCCTTGCATCTGGCGCTCTCCTATGACGAGGAGGTCGGCTGCCTCGGCGTGCGCGACCTGATCGAGATGCTGAGCGCGGCGCCTCGACGTCCGCTGCTCTGCATGGTCGGCGAGCCGACCAACATGCAGGTGGCGACGGGGCACAAGGGCAAGCTCGCGGCGCGCGCCGTCTGCAGGGGACGCGAAGGCCACTCCGCTCTCGCCCCGCTGGCGCTCAACGCCATCCATCTCGGTTGCGATTTCGTGCGCGCCTTGCGCGATGAGCAGGAGCGACTCGCCCGCGACGGCGTCCGCGACGGCGACTACGACATTCCCTACACGACCGTGCATGTCGGCAAGATCAATGCCGGCGTCGCACTCAACATCGTGCCCAACCTTTGCGAAGTCGATTTCGAGATCCGCAACGTCGCCGCCGACGGTGCCATGGGCATCCTCGACAGGCTGCGCAGTGCGGCCGCACGCATTGCCGCGGAGGCCGCTTCGATCGCCCCCGAAGCGGCAATCGACATCGAGATCACCAACACCTATCCGGGCCTCGACACGCCGGCCGCTTCGGAAGCGGTCGCGTTCGTCAAATCGCTGACCGGCGCCAACGATACCATGAAGGTTGCCTTCGGCACGGAAGGCGGATTGTTCAGCCGCGATCTCGGCACGCCTTCCGTCGTCTGCGGTCCGGGCTCGATGGCGCAGGGACACAAGCCGGACGAATATGTCAGCGTCGAGCAATTGCGGCGTTGCGACGAGACGCTGGAGCGACTGCTGTCGCGGCTCACCGACGGCTGGCCGTGAATCTCACTTGACGATGCGCTCGGTGCCGAAGACGCCTTGCTCGACGACGAAGCGGCGGCAATGGTCGATGAAAGCCTGCACCGTCAGCGTTCGATGCTCGGCATTGGGCAGCGCAATGCCCATGGTCAGCGGCCTGATGTCGCCCAGCAGGGGCACGAAGACCAGCAATTTGCCGTCCGGCGACATGGCGTTGAGCGGCCGCATATTGGCGATGCCGTAGCCGAAGCCGTTGGCGACCATCGAGCGCATCACGGCGATGTCGCCGGTGCGCTCAGCGATCCTGGGCCGCAGGCCTTGGAACGCCGAGAGAAAATATTCGCGGCTGTAGGGCAGATCGAGCAGCACCATCGGCTCATCGACAAGTTCCTCGGGCGTGATGCCCGCCCTCCCGGCCAGGCGATGCGCGGCCGGCAGCATCACATAGGCTGGCAATTGCATCAGCGGCTCGAACGTCATGTCCTGCGAAAGTTCGAGATCGTAAGTCAGCGCGGCATCTATTTCGCCACGCTGCAGCATCTCGAACAATTGCCCCTGGTTGCGCTCGAATTGCCGGACGCGCACATCCGGATAGGCGTCCTCGAACTTTTTGCGCAGCGCCGGCAGCACGATCTGCGCGAAAGTCAGCAGGCAGCCGACCGCCAGCGGTCCGCGCACCTTTTCGGCGATATCACCGGCAATGTCGTGCAGCGCGTCGGCATCGTTGAGCAGCCGCGCGGCTTCCTTGAGGAACAGGCGCCCGCCCGCGGTGAGCGCCAGCGCATGCGAGTGCTTGCGCACGAAGAGCTGGACACCGAACTCCGCTTCGAGCTGGGCGATCGATGCCGAAATCGAGGGCGGCGAGACATTCACCTGCTCGGCCGCCTTGGCGATCGAACCGGCTTCGCCAACGGCGACGAAATATTCGAGCTGTCTGAGCGTGAAACGGAGCGGCATGGTCCTATGTTGCCGGTTTGCACCCGGCGATCAAGTCACGGCCGCTCGGGACTTGATTCAGGCGGTATTCAGAACGCACGACGTTCGCGGCACACCGCGCATCGACCATCGCACCCAATCTGGATGCCGGGTCGAGCGGGTCGCCGGGTTTCGTATGCCGACTCCGGAACTGGTCGGACTACTCGTCGCCGGGCACGCCGTAGCTCGGCGCATCGGACGGATTGAGGGCGCGGGTGACGTAGGCATCGAGCTGCGGTTTGTAGATCTCCCACAGCGTTGCCAGTTGCTCGATCGGACACGCCTCGGTCCAGTCGCAGCGCAGGTCGGCGACGGGCCAGGACACATCGCGCACCAGCTTCATGCCGGCGGAGCGGACAGGTCCCGCTTCGCCGCCCGCCTTGAGCGCGGCGCCCATCGTGGCGATCAGCCGGTCGCCGAGATGGCCCTCGGAAGCGAGGAAGGCATCGACCATGGCTTGCGGGATGCCGCCATTCGCAAGCAAATTGCCGCCGCAGGCGACGTCCTCGCCGCGCGCCTCGGCCCAGATGCCGAGCGCTTTGGGCCCCGAGTGGATCGCGCTGCCGCCGGCCGCGTCGACCGCCAGCACCTGCCGGTATTCGCTGAAGGCAGCCGTGCGCTTGATGATCGCGACGGCCTCGGCAGCGGAGGCGCCGCGCGCCATCAGCTCCAGCGCCCGGACCCCGAGCGTCGGATCGGTGACGTTCTGGCTGGCGACCGCGCCGACGCCGGCCTGCGCATAGGCGCAACGCGCCGCGACCGCGGGAGACGACGACGACACCGCCACCCCAAACATGCCTGTCCGCTTGCAGCGCGCAACGATGGAAAAGGTCATCGCGCTCAGTCCGGGATCACGGCCGTGCCGTCGATCTCGACCAGCCATTCCGGCCGCGCCAGCGCCGACACTACCAGGCCGGTCGAAACCGGATGCACGCCCTTGATGTATTCGCCCATCGTGCGATAGACAGCCTCGCGATGGCGGACGTCGGTGATGTAGACCACCACCTTCACCAGATGCTCCATCGTGCCGCCGCACTCCTCGATGAGCTGCCTGATGTTCTGCATGACCTTGTGCGTCTGCTCGGCCGGATCGTGGCTGTCGATGTTCTTGGCCGTGTCGAGATCCTGCGGGCACTGTCCCCGCAAATAGACGGTGCGGCCGCCGCGCGTGACGACCGCTTGGCAGAGATCGTTGTCGAGCTTCTGCTCGGGATAGGTTTCCTTGGTGTTGAATTTGCGGATTCGCGTATGCGCCATCTTGGTCTCCATGAGATGTCGGGCTCGCAGCGTTGGTCAGGCGTCCACAGGCTCGCGCTTGGCGGCGGCATGGTAGGCCAGATACTTGCGCTGCGTCGAAATACGGTCTGCCACATGCTTGGCATCGTGCCAGACGCCCCAGATGAAGCTCGACCCCCTGCGCGACTGCCAGGGCAGGCCCAGGAAATAGATACCAGGCTCGACCGAAACGCCGCGCTGATGCCTTGGCCGGCCCTTCTCGTCGAAGGCATCGACCTTCAGCCAGCTGTAGTCAACGGCGAAGCCCGTCGCCCAGATGATCGTCGCCACGCCGGCTTCGGCAAGATCGAGATTAAGGATCGGATTGGTCACGCAGTCCGGATCGGGGTCGATTTTGCGGAGAGCAGGCTCTTCCGGCAGGTCGAGGCCGTTGCGCGCGACATAGGCGTCGGCTTCGTCCAGCAGCGAAATCAAATTGGCGTCGCCGCGGGCAATGTTCTTTGCAAGATCCGGCGCGAAACTCATCACACCATCCTGGTACGCCTTGGTCATGCCGACCAGCGTAAGCCCCCGCGCGGCCAAGCGGCGGAAGTCGATTGTCTCGCCGCCGCGCGCGCCGCTGACCGCGATCGTGACATGTTCCGTGCCAGGCCCCGGGGTCTCGAGGTCCCATTTGCCGAGCACGCCTAGCCACCAGCAGAAGTCGCGCCCGCGATAGGAGCGCGGCGGACGATCATGCGCGCCGACCGAGAGATAAACGCGCCTCCCGGCGCGCTGCAGCTCATCGGCAATCTGCACGCCCGAGGATCCCGCGCCGACCACCAGCACCGCGCCCTTCGGCAGTTGCGCCGGATTGCGGTAGGCGCTGGAGTGGATTTGCAAGAGGCCGGCATCGGCAGGAACGAGAGAGGGGATGACGGGGACCTGGAAAGGCCCGGTCGCGGCAACGACGCTGTTGGCCTCGATCACGCCATCCGACGTCTCGACGCGAAATCCCGGACGGCCGATATTCCTCTGCACGAGCTTGACCTCGACGCCGCAGCGGATCGGCGCGTTGATCTGCTTTGCGTAGGCGACGAAATAGTTGGCGACCTCCTCCTTGGGCGGGAAGCCGTCGGGTCCTGTCACCGGAAACTCCATGCCCGGGAACCGGTCGTGCCAGGCCGGGCCGTTGGCGACCAGCGAATCCCAGCGCTGCGAGCGCCAGCGCTCGGCAATCCGGCCGCGCTCGAGGACGAAATGGGGCACCCCGCATTTGCTCAGGTGCTCGCTCATGGCCACCCCCGCCTGGCCGCCGCCAACGACAAGCGTGTCTATCGTCTCAACCGACATGCTCAGTCCTTTTTTGATTATCCGACGGCTTCCGCCGCGCGGGATGAAACCGACCTGGGCCATGGTGGATGCAGACTGGCTGCGCCATCCGACCGCTTCTGGCGCTCACAAGTAGCAGCACGTACCAGCGCGGGCCCATAACGAATCTCCGAAGTCACGCGTAACCATTTCCGAATTTCTCGCGCCGAGAGACGCACCTAGAGTTCCGGAATTCTCGAGGGGCTGGGATGCAGACTGAGAGCTTTGACTACATTGTCGTCGGCGCCGGTTCGGCCGGTTGCGTGGTCGCCAATCGGCTGAGCGCCGACCCGTCGGTCAAAGTATGCCTGATCGAGGCCGGAGGCAGCGACAACAGCCTGCGGGTCAAGGTGCCGGCCGGCATCCTCTCGCTCTACGGCAATCCCAATTACGACTATTGTTTCGTCGGCGTGCCGCAGCCGCACCTCAACAACCGCAGCATTCCGGTCAACCGCGGCAAGGCGCTGGGCGGATCGAGCTCGATCAACTCGATGGTCTATGTCCGCGGCGCCGCCGAGGACTATGACGAATGGGCCGGACTCGGCTGCGCCGGCTGGGCCTATCGCGACGTGCTGCCCGTGTTCAGGAAGCTTGAGCGCAACCTGCTCGGCCAGGACCCGCGCTATCACGGCACCAGCGGCGAACTGCTGGTCGACAATCCGCGCGATCCGAACGTGCTTTCAAGCATGTTCGTCAAGGCCGGCAAGAACGCCGACCTGCCCGCCAACACCGACTTCAATGCCGAAAGCCAGTTCGGCCTCGGCATCTACAATGTCACCCAGGATCGCGGCCAGCGCTTCAGCAGCTTCAGCGCCTTCATGCGTCCGGTGCTCGGTCGCAGGAACCTGACATTGCTCAGCCAATGCGAGGTGATCGACCTCGTCATCGCCGAAGGGCGTGCGACGGGGATTCGCGTGCGGCATGAGGGCCAGCAGAAGACGTTCTCGGCCAACCGCGAGATCGTGCTTTCGGCCGGCGCCATCAACTCGCCCAGGATCCTGATGGCCTCCGGCATCGGTCCGGCGGCCGAGTTGCGGCAGATCGGCATCACGCCGGTCCTCGACTTGCCGGGCGTCGGCAAGAACCTGCAGGACCATGTCGACGGCATGATCACCGTGCGCTCCAGGAGCACCTGGACGCTTGGCTTGTCGCTCGCCAACCTGCCCCGCATCACCGCCGCGCCCTTCCAGTATTTCGCGCGCCGCAAGGGCATGCTCACCACCAACTATGTCGAGGCCGGCGGCTTCGCCAAGACCAGGTACGCGAACGGGCTTCCCGACATCCAGTTCCACTTCGTGCCCGGATATCGCAGTCATCGCGGCAGGCTGATCGAATACGGTCACGGCTACGCCATCCACACCTGCGTGCTCAGGCCGAAAAGCGTGGGCGAGATCAGGCTGTCGCGGGACAGTGCTCGCCGGGATGTTCTGATCGACCACCGTTTCTTCACGCATGAGGACGACGCCATGGTGCTGGTCGAGGGCATCAAGATGGCGCGCCGGATTTTTGCCTCGCCCGAATTCGACGCGGTGCGCGGCAAGGAGATGCTTCCGGGCCAGGATATAAGCAGCGACGACGAGATCCTCGCCTATCTGCGCGCCGAGGCACTGACCGTCTATCACCCGGTCGGGACCTGCAAGATGGGAACGGACGACATGGCCGTCGTCGATCCCTCTACGCTGAAGGTTCGCGGCGTGGACGGGCTTCGCGTCGCGGATGCCTCCGTCATGCCGAAGCTGATCGGCGGCAACACCAACGCACCAAGCATGATGATCGGGCAGAAGGCTTCCGAGATGATCCTTGGTAGGGGCATCGCGGCGGCAAGTAGGGCACCATTGTTTCGGTGATCACCGCAACGTCCGGAATTGGCTTGAGCCTCCCAACCTCGTCATTCTATGGCGGAGCAAGGAGCGAAGCGACGCGCGCAGACCATAGAATCCATTCCGTTACGCTAAGGCGTTGCTACGGTGCAGAATTCTGCTCCGCTGCATCCCTCGGCCAAGGTCACGGAATGGATCCTCGGGTCTCCGCGCGTCGCTTCGCTCCTTGCTCCGCCCGTGGATGACGAAGCTGAGAGGCTTCGGCCACTCCCCAGCGTCTGCGCTGATTCCGCGGAAATAAACGACGAAAATTTTGCCGCCGACAAGCTTGCAACAGGAACCCTTTGTCGAGAGATTAATCTAGTGATCCTCGTCGATCTCATCGTGCAGGAGGCCGAGGATGCGGCGCTTGAGCGCGATGAAGTCGGGTTCGAGGATCACGTCCATCGAACGCGGCCGCGGGATGTCGACCTTGATCTCGGCCTTGATCTTGCCGGGCCGGGCCGTCATCACCAGGACGCGATCGCCCAGCACCAGCGCCTCGTCGATATCGTGGGTGACGAAGAGCACCGTCTTCTGCTGCCGCTCCCAGACGCGCAGGAGCAGCTTCTGCATGGTGCCGCGCGTCTGGCTGTCGAGCGCGCCGAACGGCTCGTCCATCAGCAGCACGGCCGGGTCGTTGGCGAGAGCGCGCGCGATGGCCACGCGCTGCTTCATGCCGCCTGAGAGTTGCGCCGGATAATGGTCGGCGAAAGGCGCGAGGCCGACCTCGTTGAGATACTGGTCGACGATTTGCCTGCGCTGCTCCGCCGGCAGGCCCTTGCGCTTGGGCCCATATTCGATGTTGGCGCGCACCGTGAGCCAGGGAAACAAGGTATAGCTCTGGAACACCATGCCCCTGTCGGGACCGGGTTCGATCACTTCCCTGCCGTCCACCTTGATGCTGCCGGACGTCGCGTCGTTGAGCCCGGCCGCCAGATAGAGCAGGCTGGATTTGCCGCATCCTGACGGACCGACGATGACGCAGAATTCGTTCTTGGCCACCTTCAGCGACACATCGTCCAGCGCCAGCACGCCGTTGGCGCCGCCATAGCGCAATGTCACGTCCTTGATGGCCATGGTGGTGCCGGCCGAACGCTGATCGCCGGCTGCATGGGTCGTGCCGGCCCGATTGTTCGCCTTGATGGTTTCGGTCATCACTACCCTTGATCCGGCTGCGGTTTGCGAGGAGGCGTTCATAATCAGGCTGCCCATGGCGCGACCCTTGCCCGGAGAATGCGGAATGCCGTGTCGGTGATGAGGCCCAGAAGCCCGATCGCCGCGATCGCCATGAAGATCACATCGACCTGGAAGCCGCGCATCGCCTTGAGACTGATATAGCCGAGGCCGCTCGACGCCGCGACGAGTTCCGCCACGACCAGATAGGTCCAGGCCCAGCCCATGGTGACGCGAAGCGTGTCGAGGATCGCCGGAAGCGCCGCCGGAAAGATGACGTGCCACACCGCTTCGCTACGCTTGGTGCCCAAAGTGTAGGAGGCGTTGACCAGGTCCCGGGAGACGCTGCGCGCGCAGTCGGAGATCATCACGAGCTGCTGGAAGAAGGTGCCGAAGAAAATAACCGCTATGCGCTGCTCGATGCCGATGCCGATCCAAAGGATGAACAGCGGCACGAAGGATGTCACCGGCAGGTAGCGGATGAAATTGACCAGCGGCTCCAGCGGCGCCTGCACCGCCCGGTAGGTACCCATCCACAACCCCAGCGGCACCGCGATCACCGAGGACACGATGAAGCCAAGGATCACCACCTTGGCGCTGGTGAAAGTGTGATAGAAAAGACTGCCGTCGAGCGACATGCGATAGGCCGTCTGGAGCACGGTTCCAGGCGTCGGCAGGAACATGTTCGGCACGACGCGGCCGTAGGACAGAAGAGCCCAGCCGCCGATCACGGCTATCCACATTGCCAATGCGAGCGTGGTTGCGGTGCTGGCGGGAATGTTGGCGAATGGGGTCGTCAGGCGTGTCCACGCCGTCCGCCTCTGTGCCATGAGATGGCCTCCGTAGATTTAAGCGCGAAACTCTGGCTTTCGAGAAAACAGGGTCAGGCCCTCGGGGCCGACCCTGTCAGTTTCGAAGGCTCACTGTTCCTTGATGAAATCGGTGTCGAGAATGGTCTTCGCGTCGATCGTCATCTTGAGCTTGCCGGCCTTGCCCCAGATATCCTGGGCGAAGTTCACCAGGTCGGACGCTTCGCTCTTTTCCGGAGTGCCGAAGAATTCCAGGTTGCGGGCGCGGTCGTAGTAGCGCACGCCCTGGGCGCCTGCCGCGAAATCCTCGGGCTTCTCAAGATAGCCGCCAATTCCCTTGGCCATGATCTCATAGGCCTTTTCCGGATTGGTCTTGATGTAGTCGACCGCCTTGTAATAGCCCTTGATGAGAGCCTTCACATCGTCGGGATGCTTCTCGATCAGGTCGCATTTGAGCGCGATCACGTCGACGATCAGGCCGGGCGTCGTCGCGGAGTCGATCAGCACCTTGCCCTTGCCGCCCTTGCGCACTTCGGTCAGGTGCGGCTCCCAAGTCACGGCAGCGGGAACCTGGCCGGCGATGAAGGCCGTCGCGGCGTCATCGGCGGTCATGTTGGTGATGCTGACATCGTCCTCGGTCATGCCTTCCTTCTTCAGGAGCACGTTGAACCAGAATTCGGAAACGGAGCCCTCGTTCAGGGCGACGGGCTGGCCTTTCAGATCCTTGAGCGACTTGACGTCGGCCTGCGTGACGACGCCGTCGCCGCCGTGGCTGTCGTCGAGCGCCACGACATATTTGAAGCAGAGGTCGTCCGAGCGGTACTTCATCAGCTCGTCGACTGTGGATGCCGCGCCGTCGAGATCGCCGCCGGCGACCGCCGCCATGTAGAGCGCCGATTCTTCGATCACTTTCAGGTCGACGTCGACGCCGGCTTCCTTGAAGTAGCCTAGGTCGCGGGCAAGAAACAGCGGCCCGTAGCCGACCCAGGTGGTCATGCCGAGGCGAATGGCGCCGGCGTCAGCGGGAGCGGCGAGCCCCAAGCCCAGCAGGCCTGCGCTGACCGCGGTCATCAGGCAATTGCGGAATGTCTTCATTGTCGTGGTTCCCCATGGCTGTTGCTGGCATCGGCCTCATTCGAGTGGCGTATGCCAGGCTGTCGTTTCGGCAGCCGCTCTCTTGTTATGCGTCGCCCTCCCAGGCGGACCTTGTTCTAGGTCCCGCAAGAGAGCATCCGGGCCGGGTCGCCTAAAGAAGTCTTTTTCTGTCCTTTGCTTCGCCGAAACCGAAGCAGCGGCCCTTTCCTCGTCGACGAACTCGAATCGACGGCGCCGGGCGATGGTGGCTCCGGCGGATGTGCCAATGGCCGCGGGCCGGTGCCGCCCTGGAAGACGGAAAACGGCGACCGAGATCGGTCTGCTCGGCATTTCCGCCGCGCAAAAGGCGGCCGGCATGGCGCTCATGCACACCACGGACAGCGTGACCCGCGCCTATGGCTGGGCATTCGCTAACCCGATGCGCAAGCCTTGGTGCGACATGACGATCGCCGCCGCTTCGCGCCGGCCTGCCAGCCGATCTCGCTGCACTTCTGGCCGATGCCGACGCGGCGGCCTCGCGCGGGGCGCTGTTCGACGACGGTGGCGCGCTGGGGCGGCCGATCGGTCGTCCGACCACCTCGATGCAGAGCCTCGTCGCGGCCTCCTTGCACGGCTGAGCCAGGGCGCTCGGCCGATGTCGTGTCGCTGACGTGCAGGCCCACGCGTCAGCTCCTGCGGTCCGCACGACAGGCTTGAGGATCGTTCATCGCACGATGCGTGGCTTCGGCTACATCCTACCGCGTATCGACTAGATCAAAGCTGCCCTGGAGGGAGGCAGCTGAAGTATTTCGGTGGACACCCCACAACGCGTGCGAACGCCGTGCTGAATGCGCTCGACGATTGAAAGCCGATCGCCAAGGCGATCTCCCCAACGCTCCGCGTTCCGCGGCGCAGCTCATCCTTGGCCACGGCCATCCTCCACTGCAGCAGGTATTCGATAGGACCTGTTCCCACGACCTTGCGGAATCTGGTAGCAAATGATGACCGGGAAACACCGCAAAGCCGAGCTAGATCCGCAACGGTCCAGTTGTGGGCAACGTCTTTGTGCATTGCAGAGAGCGCGCGCGAGGTGACCGGATCGGCAAGGCCGGCGAGCAGACCTGCATGCTCTTCATCCACTTGCGGCACTTTTGTCCGCAATATCTCCACAAGGATCAATTCAACCAAGCGTGCGATGATAAATTCGCTGCCGGGTCCAGGATATCTGGATTCTGTCTCGTTCATCGACAACAGCGAGCGCACACGGACCGAGGATGTGTCATCGGCCAGTATATGAACGAAGGATGGCATCAGACCGGCCAAAAGATTCTCATTGGCCGTATCGAAGCTGAACCGGCCCGCATGCAAGGTAACGGGGGAGTCCGTGCCCTCACCGAGCCGCAGACGAGGATTCTTCGTCGCAGCGACCGCCGCTTCACTGTCCACCGGCTCTATCGACGGGTCCGATGTGAGAGTGAATGGCGCGGAAGTCCGGATCAGGACGAAATCCTCGCGTTGCAATAGCACGGGTGAATGAGCGGACCGGACCAGTTGACACTCGCCTTGCTCGACCCAGCAAAACAGAAGATCGTCTCTCTTTCGAAACGACAGAGCCCATCGGCCTGAGGCTTCGAGACCTCCCCATAATGTTGCGCGCGGCCGAAGCAAGCCTATGAGATCGAGGAATGGATCCATTCGGATTGGACGATACGTAAACAGTTTTGGGCTTTCGATTATCGACCGTACGGCCCCGCAGACATATATTCCTTGGGCACTTTGAACGTCAATTGCGCGTTTCACTTCCATGCTTGGGGCAAACACGAAAACATCCGAGGATTTGATTATGGCTATCGATAGTCTTGAACGACGGTGGGACGCCTATCTCGCCGCCTACGGCCCAATCGCCGCAGCCGAACGCGAGCACCTTCTCAAGCAGAGCGTTTCCGACGACGTCGTGTTCACGAACCCGGGTGGAGAAGGCAAAACCCGCAACGGCCTCATCGCGCATATCGAGGACTTCCAGAAGAAGATGCCGGGAACGTATTTCAAGACCGACAAAGTATTTGTTCACCACGGCGAATTGCTGGCCATATGGTCTATGTACAAGAGCGACGATACTAAGGTCGCAACCGGCTACAATTTTGTCCGCCCTGATAAAGATTACCGTTTCAGCTATATGGCCGGCTTTTTTTGAAACCATCTTCCGCACGGCCAAACGCGCGCGCTCAAGGATCCGTGACGCGCGCTTGGCCTCAGTGGCTATTGATGTCGGTTTCATTTCTTCTCAAAACCGTCCACCCCACCTCCTCGACGAAGGTGAGCAGCAGCGCGCTAGCCGAACCGGCTGCTCCTGTTGGATCCAGTGACCGGCGCCGTCGATCAGCTCGCAGGCGACTTCTTCGTTCCCGACGAGGTGTTTGCGAACTCGCAGACGAAGGTCAGAAGAATCTACTGAAGGGCGCGGGAGGCCTTAGTCCGCCGCGGCCTTCTTGCCTTTGGCCAGCGCCATCACCCGGTCGATATAAGCCAGCATCAGCGCTGAAAGCACGAAGGCCAGGTGCATGATGGTCAGCCACATCAGTTGCTCCGCCGTGTAGGAAGCGTGGTTGAGGAAGATCTGCAGCAGATGGATCGACGAGATCGCGACGATGGTCGAGGCGACCTTGACCTTCAGCGAGCCGACATCGATCGTGCCCAGCCAATGGACCTCGCCGTCCTGATCGTCGAAGCGGCTGACGAAATTCTCGTAGCCCGAGATGATCACCATCACCACCAGTGAGGCGACAAGCGCGGCGTCGATCAGGCCGAGCATCTTCAGGATCGTGTCCGTGTCGCCGAGCGTGAAGACGCTCGTCACGAACTCGTAGAGCTTCTTGCCGAACGAGAGCGCGTAGATCGCGAGCGCGACGCCGAGCCCGAGATAGAAGGCGACCAGCAGCCAGCGCGAGGCCAGGATGACGGATTCGATGGCGAGTTCGAGACGCTTCATGAAGGGTTCCGGTCAGATTGCGATAGAGGGTATTTCGGCCAGACAGGGCCGGTTTTCAAGACAAAAACCCCGCCGGAGAGGGGGACCGGCGGGGCTCAGTCGAGTCCCGCTGGAGTCGGGACAGGGCAGGGAACGCCCTGTCCGGAATCTGGGTGTCGCAATGCGGCAATTCAATGAGTTAGCTCCCGTCGACAGGACAAATCTTCTTGAGCCAGGAAAGGAAAAGGCCCGTCCGACGCGGACGGGCCTTCATCTCAAGCTCTGAATCCAAAAATCCGATCAGGACCTTGAAATCAAAGGCTAACCCGCGTCGCGCTGAACGAATTCAGCGCGGCGCGGTCTATGTCTTTGTCTAATGCATGTTGTTGCCCCAAAACCGCTGCACACTTTTGGGCGACATGCATCGATTACTGCTCGCTGTTGCTCGCCACCGGCGCCACCAGCGAAGTGATGCGGCGGATGGCGACACGGCGGTTCTCGCGGTTCGGCCCAGGCGTGTTGACCTTGAGATATTCCTCGCCATAGCCCTGCGTGGTGAGGTTCTCGGCCGGGATGCCGAAGGCATTGGTGAGCGCCTCGGCAACGGCTTCGGCACGGCGGTCCGACAGCGCCAGGTTTGCCTCCGGCGTGCCTACGGCGTCAGTATGGCCTTCGATCAGGAAAGTCTCGGCCGGGTTCTTCTTGAGCAGTTTTTCCATGGCGCTGGCGACGCCATCGAGCTTCTGCACCTCGGTGTCGGAGATCGTGGCCGAGCCGAAATCGAAGTTCAGCGTGTCGAGATCGATACGCCGGGCGATGTCACGCACGCGGGCCGACCGTTTCACCTCGTCGATGGAGTAGAGGCGCTGCACCCTTTCCACCGGCGGCTGCTCGAGGAAGGTATAATACTCGTCGGGATCCTCGACTTCCTCCGAATCCAGGATGTAGTCCCGTCGCGGGATCGTGAGCCGCATCGGCGGCAGCTCGTCGCCGGGATCGCGCCACTCGTCGACATCGTTGTAGTAGCGCTCGTCGACATAGGTCAGCACATATTCGCGGCCATCCGGCGTAATGCGCGATCGCCGGATGACGTCGCCATTACGATTGCGGATGGTGATGATCCTGACGCCGTTGTCGCGCTCCACGATTTCGCGGGTGCGGCCGCCCGAGAGATCCTCGTAGTAGACGTCCCTGGCGCCGCGGGTGATGCGAGGCGCCTCGTTGCTTTCCACGAACGTCTGGTTGTTGAACTGCAGGATGACGCGGTCGCCGAACTGCTTGACGACATCCGCGCCCTGCGGCCGGCGACGCTCGCGCACGACCTGTTCTGGCGTAAGCTCGATGCGCTTGCCTTTCTCCTGGTCCACCGGGACGATCCTCTCGGGCTTGATCGCCTGCTGCGCCGACTTGTCGTCGGTGGGCGGCGGACCCTGATCGACCGGAGCCGGCTGCTGCGCCTGCTCGCCGCCTTGCTGTCCGGCCTGGTTGGCGTTCTGGCCATTGCCGGCCTGGCCATTTCCAGTTTGAGCGCCACCGGTCTGGGCACCACCGGTTTGGGCACCGCCGTTCTGGCCGTTGTCGTTGCGGCCTCGGTGCTTGCGCACGGCATCTTTCTGGCTGTCGAGGACGGGCGCCTCATTCGGATTGGCGGTTTCGCCTTGCGCGGCGTTGCCGCCATTGGTGGGCTGGTTGTTGTTGGCGGGCTGATTGTTGTTGGCCGGCTGTTCACCTGTAGCAGGCTGTTGGCCTGTCGCCGGCTGCTCTCCAGTCGTGGGCTGTTCGGTCAACGGCTTCTTGCCGAACTGCTTCCTACCTTGGGTTTGCTCACCCGTGGTTGGCTGCTGAGTGCCTGTTGCCGGCTGCTCGCCCGTCGCCGGTTGCTGCCCGGTAGCAGGCTGCTCGGCCGTTGGCTTCTTGCCGCGTTTCTTCTTGTCCTGGGTATCTCCGCCCTGGGCAGGCTGCTCGCCGGTCTGCAACGGTTCGGCCTGCGGCACGGGTTCATTGGTCTGCGTCTGCTCCGCCGGGGCAGTCTCGCCCTGCTGGTTCTGCTTGTGCCTCTTCTTGAACTGGTTGCCGCCTTGCTGATTGTCGTTGGCGGGGGCGGTCTGGTCGGTCGGCGCGACCTGCTCGCCGGCCTGGCCGGCGGGCTCGCTCTGCTGCTGATCGTGCTTGCGCTTTTTGCGGCCCTGGTTGCCTTGCTGCTGGTCACCGGCAGCCGGCGCCACCTGTTCCGCAGGCTGCTGGTCAGCCGGCGCTGCCTCGATCTGCTGCTGCTGATCGCGTTTCTTCTTGCGCGGCTGCAGTTCCTCGGTCGCGAGCGCGCCACCCTGGTCGGCCGGCGCGGCCTCGATCTGCTGTTGCTGGTCGCGCTTCTTGCGGGGCTTGAATTGCTGCTCGTCGGTCGCGGCCTGGCCGCCCTGATCGGCGGGCGCTGCCTCAATCTGCTGCTGGTCGCGTTTCTTGCGCGGCTTGAACTGCTGCTCGGCCGGGGCTTCCCCGGACTGGGCATTGTCCATCTGCTGCTGCTCATGCCGCTTCTTGCGCGGCTGTTGCTCGGTCTCGGCAGGTGCTGCCTGCTCGGCTGCCGGGGCCGATTCGCTTTGCTGCTGCTCGCGCTTCCTCTTCTTTGGCTGTTCGGCTCCGCCCTGCGCGCATTCCTCGGCCGACTGGCCTTCCGCGCAAGCGGCCTGAACCAATATCAACGGTGCGCCGTGCAGGCCGCCGGAAGCGACACCCCCCTGCAGCGGGTACGCGCCCAACGGCGCGGATGCCATAAGCAGGCCGATTGCCGTGCCCGCCAGAATCCGTGGTTGGCGATTCATATCATTTTCTCCTAATGGGGTCCCATCCCTGCCCAAACTTTCATCAGCCGCAATTGGTTCCGTTACAGGGCATTGACGCCAGCCAAGGATGTTCGGCCGGCCTTTTGAGGGCAATTTCGTGTCTTTCTAATGTTGATACTGGGTCACTGTGACAGCAGCGCTTGACCGGGAGGCCGCGGAGGGCCAAATCCACCCCCATGACCGCACCATTCTGGAAAACCAAGACGCTTGAGGCGATGACCCCGGCCGAGTGGGAATCGCTTTGCGACGGCTGCGGCAAATGCTGCCTGTCGAAGCTCGAGGACGAGGATACGGGCGAGATCTTCTGGACAAGCGTTGGCTGCCGGCTGTTCAACGCCGAAAGCTGCCGTTGCTCCGACTATGCGAACCGGCTGGCAAGGGTGCCCGACTGCGTCGGGCTGACGCCGCAGAATGTGCGCACCATCACTTGGCTGCCCAAGACCTGCGCCTACCGGCTGATCGCCGAGGGCCATGATCTTTATTGGTGGCACAGGCTTGTTTCGGGAAGTGCTGCGACCGTGCATGAAGCCGGCATTTCGATCCAGGGTCGGGTGAAGGCCAAGGAGACCGATCTGGCCGAGCCGGACGACTATTTTGATTACATACTCGACGACGAACCTTGACCGGTTCGCATCGTGACGACCGAACCCTGAGCGCGAGCTTTTTGACGAAGAACGACGAACCCTGCGGGTTCGCGCTTAGAACCTTTTGGGGGGTGGCGTTTTTGAATACGAGCGACGAACCCAGGCGGATTCGCGCTTACATGAACCGGACATGAATGGGCGGTTCGCGGAAAGTTCAGACACAAAAAGGCATTCTCCAACCATCGGTTCTAGGGGCGAAAGCCCGTAACAAGGAGAGAAGACGATGTTCAACACGATCAAGACGGCTGCCCTTTCGGCGCTTGTCGGGCTCGGCACGCTTGCCGCGATTCCGGCGCATGCGGACAGCCTCTATCTCGGTTTCGGCAACAACCAGGATCCGCGCTTCGGCGTCTATACGGGCGACGATGACGGCTACTACCGCCGCGACTACCGCCGCGACTGGCGCCGTGACCGCGACTGGCGCGGCTGCTCGCCGGACCGCGCCCTCGACAAGGCCGAGCGCATGGGCCTGCACCGCGCCCGCATCGTCGACATCAGCCGCCGCACCGTGAAGGTGGTCGGCCGCCAATATGGCGACCGCGTCGTGGTGGTGTTCGCCAACGAGCGCGGCTGCCCGATCATCTATCGCTGAGGTTGAGAGGGCGATCTGCGAGGATCGCCTATCAGCCCCTCACGAAGAGGCATGGCTCGAAAAACCCCGGAGGAAACGATCCTCCGGGGTTTTTTGCGTGGTGGTGGCGCGCCTGCGGCGCGCGGCCCGGCGTTACATCAGCTCGAAGGTGACAGTGACCTGGACGTTGTAGGAATTCTCGCCAGCCTGCACCGGGACGGCCGAACGGGCCGCGTCGAATGATTTGGCCGCTATCGGCATCGGCGCCGGCGCAATATTCTGGTCGGTGATCTCGAGCACCTTGCCCAGGCTGACGCCGGCCGCTGCGGCGAGCGTCTTGGCCTTCGCCATCGCATCGGCGACAGCCTTCTTGCGCGCCTCGGTGATCGTCGCCTTCGGATCGCCATTGGTGAAGGCGATGCCGCCGCCCTGGTTGACGCCGAGCGATACCGCCTTGTCGAGGATCTCGCCAGTCTTGTCGACGTCGCGCACGCGCACCGACAGCGTGTTGGTCACCTGATAGGCGACGAGCTCGGCCTCCTGGCTGCCGTCGGCCTTGTTGGTATAGTTGTAGCGTGGGTTGATCTGGATGCCCGCCGTCTGCAGGTCGCGCTCGGCAATGCCGGAGGATTTCATCGCCGCAATGACCGCCGCCATGGCGTCGTTGTTGGCGTCGAGCGCTTCGCGCGCGCTCTTCGCCTCGCGCATGACGCTCAGCGAAAGGATCGCCATGTCGGGCGCCACCGTCGCTTCGCCCTCGCCGGACACGATGATGCGGGGTGGGGGCTGCGTGTCGGCGGCGCTCGCCAGCGCCGGGAATGCGACCGCGGCAGCGAGCGCGATAGGCAAAAGATGTCTGGTCATGAAAACTCCTCGAGGTCTGCGATCCGACGCTCCGCGCCGCATCTGCCTCGACCCCGCAAAGGCGTCGATACCCGGCAGCGCGGCGCAAGGGCCGGACCTGTTTCGCGCCATAAGGCGCAGGCCGCTCTACGGCTCGAATATGGGCTGATTTTGGCATTTTGCGCCAGCGCTTTCGAAAGCCCTGTGCGACGAGCAAAAACATCAAGTCGCTACGAAAGATATGCCAGCCAGGGGGTTCAATTCGTAACCCCACCGTCTTTATTTGTATCTGACCTGCTGATACATAACCCCCGTGTGACGAGTGCGGGGCGATATGTCGAATGAAATCATGGTTGTCGATCCGCTTGAGCGGCTTGACTTGTTGAAGAGCCTCGCGAGCGAAGTCCGGGTCCGAATTCTCGATCTGCTGCACCGCAAGGGGCCGAAAAACGTCAATCAGGTGGCCGAAGAACTGGGTCTTCCGCAATCGACGATTTCCGCCAACATCCAGGTTCTTGTCGATGTCGGTTTGATCGAGACGAAATCACAGAAGGCGCGCAAGGGAAGCCAGAAGGTTTGCTATTCGACCTTCTCCGAGTTGGTCGTCGTCTTCAAGGACCGCACCCCGGCCCAGGATCTCGGCGTTATAGAAGTCGCGATGCCGCTTGGACTCTATACGAGATGCGAAGTTTCCGCTCCCTGCGGCCTGTGTTCAAAAGACGGCGTCATCGGACTTCTCGATGTGCCAGACACCTTCCTCGATCCCGATCGTATGCGGGCCGGACTATTGTGGTTCACGCGCGGCTTCGTAGAATACCAGTTTACCAACAATGCGACGCTTGCCAATGCCAAAGTTGGCGGGCTGGAACTGGCGATGGAGCTTTCGTCGGAGGTCCCGGGCACATCGAAGGATTGGCCATCCGACATCACGGTCGCGATCAATGGGCACGAGATCGACACCTGGACGGCGCCAGCCGACTATGGCGACAAGCGCGGCAAGCATACGCCCGGCTGGTGGAAGCTGGCCGGATCGCAATATGGTGACCTCGCACACTGGCGCGTCACGAACAACGGCACCTATCGCAACAACAACAAGGTTTCCAAATGCTCGCTGGCCGATCTGGAGCTCGAGCGGCACCGCTCGATCCGGATACGAATCGGCGTGAAGGAAGACGCGCGTCACCCCGGCGGCGTAAACATCTTCGGCAGCGGCTTCGGCAATTACAGCAAAGACATCGTACTGCGCCTGCTGAAGGCTTGAGGGCATCTTAAAGCGCGTCGCCCTGAACCAGGTTCAGGCGACGCGCTTTAAGTCTTTGTTTTGATGCATGTCGTTTTCCCAGTACCGCGCACACTTCTGGGCGACATGCATTAGGCCCTTGACGGGCGGACGAACTCCGCCCTTAACTGATCCAATACCCGGATATAGACCGGAAAGTCAGATTGACAATCCGCGATGGGAGGGATCATGAAGGCCAGAGTCACGGCGAACGCGGCCTATGCCGTCGCGGATATCGACAAGCGTCTTTACGGCTCGTTTCTCGAGCATCTTGGCCGAGCGGTCTATACCGGCATCTACGAGCCCGGACATCCACAAGCGGACGCACAGGGGATGCGCAAGGACGTGATCGAGCTGGTGCGTGCGCTCGACACTCCGATCTGCCGCTACCCGGGTGGCAACTTCGTGTCCGCCTACAATTGGGAAGACGGCATAGGCCCAAAGGAGAACCGCCCGCGGCGGCTCGATCTTGCCTGGCGCACCACGGAACCGAACCTGGTTGGAATCCACGAATTCGCCGACTGGGCCGAAAAGGCCGGCACCGAGATGATGCTTGCGGTCAATCTCGGTTCCCGCGGCCTCGACGAGGCGCGGGCCTTCGTCGAATACGTCAACCACCCGGGCGGCAGCTACTGGTCCGACCTCAGGGCCAAGAACGGACGCAAGCAACCCTGGAACTGCCGCCTCTGGTGTCTCGGCAATGAAATGGATGGTCCCTGGCAGGTCGGCCACAAGTCAGCGAGCGAATACGGCCATCTCGCCAACGAGACCGCCAAGGCGCTGCGCGGCCTCGACCCGACGGTGGAACTGGTCGTCTGCGGCTCGTCGCATTCCAATATGCCGACCTATCCGCAGTGGGAAGCAACCGTGCTAGAAGCGACCTACGAGCAGGTCGACTACATCTCTCTCCATATGTATTTCGAGAACTACGAGAAGAATACGGCCGAATATCTCGCCCTTCCGGCCAAGCTCGACCGCTACATTGGCACGGTCGCCGGCATCATCGACTACGTGAAGGCCAAGACCCGCTCGAAGCGGGACGTGAAGATCTCCTTCGACGAATGGAATGTCTGGTACCACCAGCGCAAGCAGGACGCCGAGCGCATGCGCGGCTGGGACTGGCCGGAAGCGCCCAGGCTTCTGGAAGACATCTACAATTTCGAGGATGTGCTGCAGGTCGGCTGCATCATCAACACCTTCATCCGGCGGTCGGATGTCGTTCGCATCGCCTGCATTGCGCAGCTGGTCAACGTTATCGCGCCCATCATGACCGATCCCGGCGGCAGCGCCTGGCGGCAGACGATCTACTGGCCTTTCATGCTGGCCTCCAGGCATGGCCGCGGCACCGCGCTGCAGCTCGCGGTCGAGGTGCCTGCCTATGACGCGGCCGCGGCCGACAAGGTGCCGTGGCTCGACATTGCGGGCGTGCACGACTCGAGCGCCGGCACGCTGACCTTCTTCGCAATCAACCGGCATGGGTCCGAGACGATAGAGGCCGAAATCGCCCTCGAGCGGTTCGCCGCCAAATCCATCGAGCACACGATCATCCGTCACGACGATCTCGAGGCCTGCAACACAAAGGACGCGCCGGACAACGTATCGCCGGTCAAAGGCAACGGGGCAGCGCTCAGCAGCAAGGGAATGACGCTGAACCTGCCGCCGCATTCCTACTCGATGGTGCGTGTGACGCTCTGAGTTAATATCCGTCTATCAGATATATACCGTAAAATCCGTTGCGGGCGGTTTGGTTTGGTGTAGCATTGAAATGTTCAAGGCGGATCTAACCGCCGTGCTCGGGAGGAAGCTGAGATGAACTTTCGTAAGATGATGGCCGTTGCGGTGGTTGCGGCCGGGGGAGTCTGGTCCGTCGCGGCCCAGGCCGAGGAAACCGTCGCATGGTGGGATTTCCTCGGCGGTGGTGACGGAGTGCGCATGAAGCAGATGATCTCCGACTTCAACGCCGCCCACGCCGGCAAGATCAAGATCGACGCCACGACGCTGGAGTGGGGAACGCCCTTCTACACGAAGGTGCAGACCTCGGCCGCGGTCGGTGAGGCGCCGGACGTCATGACCTATCATGCCAGCCGCATCCCCTTGGCGGTGAGCCAGGACATTCTTGAAGAAATCACCGCCGACGATATGAGCAAGATGGGCCTCTCGGCCTCGGACTTCGCCCAGACGACGATGGATGCGGTGACGGTCGATGGCAAGCAATACGCAGTGCCGCTCGATACCCATCCAATCGTGCTCTACTACAATCGCGACCTCCTGAAGAAGGCAGGCGTGCTCGGCAGCGACGGCCGTCCCGTCGGCATGCGCAACAAGGAGGAATTCACCGCGACACTTAAGAAGTTGAAGGACGCCGGCGTCGAGTTCCCGTTGGGCAGCGTCACCGCCGACGGCAACTTCATGTACCGCACCATTTACTCGCTGGTGTGCCAGCAAGGCGGCGAGCTTCTGACGGGCAACGAATTCCTCGCCGGCGACAATCCCGAAAAGCTGGAGAAGGCGCTGGCGGTTCTGCAAGGGTGGACGAAGGCAGGGCTGCAGTCGACCTACACCGACTATCCAGCAACCGTCGCCCTGTTCACCTCGGGCAAGGCCGCAATGATGATCAACGGCGTCTGGGAAGTTCCCACGATGACCGACCTTGCCAAGCAAGGCAAGCTGTTCGACTGGGGCGCCGTCGAGATCCCGGTGATCTTCGACAAGCCATGCACCTATGCGGACAGCCACTCATTCGCGATCCCGAAGAACAAGGGCAAGGAGATCAGCCCGCAAAAGCGTGCCGCCGTGCTCGAGGTGATCTCATGGATGGACAAGCACTCGCTGTTCTGGGCCACTGCAGGCCACATCCCTGCCTACAAGCCTGTCACCGAGTCAGCCGAATACAAGGCAATGCAGCCCAACGCGACCTACTCGACGCTGACGGCCAACATGATCTTCGATCCGAAGTCGCCCAAGGCTGGTGTCGCCGGGCCGATCTTCGACATCATGTCCAACTATTTCGTGCCGACCCTCAACGGAGAGATGGACCCAGGCGAGGCGGTGAAATCCATCAAGGAAGAGCTGAACAGCATGTAGAGCTCAAAGGCTGGGACCGTCCTGTCCAGAGCGGTCCCAGTCATATTTGAGGAAGAGCCATGCTTCGCAACTTCCGCACTGAACGTCTTGTCGCGCTGGTGCTGGTCGCTCCCTTCATGGCGATCTACCTGCTGACGTTCGTCTATCCGACGGTCCAGATGTTCCGCATCTCCTTCACCGATGCGCCGCTAATCGGCGCGGGTCGGTGGGTTGGTCTCGACAACTATCTGCGGCTCGACAACGACCCGATGTTCCGGCGCGCGCTCTGGAACACCGCCTATTTCGTGCTGATGACGGTCGTCCCCGGGACGCTCATCGCGCTGTTGATCGCGCTTGGCGTGTCGCGGCTCAAGGGCCGCTTCCAGTCGATCGTGCTGGCGCTGTTCTTCCTGCCCTACATCCTGCCGGTGTCCGTCGTCTATCTGATCTGGGACTGGACGCTGAATTTCCAGTTCGGGATCGCGATGCATGTGCTGGACTGGTTCGGCATCCCGCGCGTGCCGGTCTTCAAGTCGCGCGTCTGGTTCTTGCCGGCGGTGGCCGGTGTGACGATCTGGTGGACCGCGGGCTTCTCGATCCTGCTCTTCCTCGCCGGACTGCGGTCCATACCAGCGGAGATCTACGAAGCCGCGGCGCTCGACAACTCGACGCGATGGACCACCTTCCGGCGTATCACCTGGCCGCTGCTGTGGCCGATCACCTCGCTGGTGTTCACCATCCAGCTCATCCTGCAGCTCAAGATATTCGACCAGGTCTACCTGTTCTCGATCGGCGGACGGCCGAACGACAATATGGTGCTCGTCTACTACGTCTTCCAGAAGGCTTTCCAGCAGAACCAGGGAGGCAGGGCGGCGGCTGTCGCCGTCACCCTCTTCGTCCTTGTGGTCGTCGTCTCGGTCCTGCAATTCCAACTGCTGCGGTTCGCCGAAAGGCGGCGCCGATGAACGTCATGGCTGTGCAACGCTGGAACTTTTGGGGCGGGGTAATCACGGCACTGACGCTCGTCTGGGCCATCCTGTGGGCGTTCCCGCTCTATTGGGGTGTGATCTCATCGCTCAAACCGGACGACGAGGTCGTGCGGCCTTACATCGAACTCTGGCCCGAGACGCCGACGCTGGAGAACTACATCAGCGCCCTGACCACCACACAGATCCGTGCCTGGTACGTCAATTCGGTGGCGGTCGCGGTCGGCGTCACGATCATCACCATCTTCATCTCGATGCTGTGCGGCTACGCGATCTCGCAGTTGCGCTTCCCGGGGCGGATCGCGCTATGGTGGCTGATCCTCGCCTCCTTCATGGTGCCGATTTCAGCGCTTATCATCAATCATTTCGTGCTGGTCGCCAACCTCGGCCTGATCAACAGCTGGGCCGGAATCATGCTGCCGCAGCTTGTCCACCCTGTCATTATCATCGTGTACAAACAGTTCTTCGATCAGGTCCCGAAGGACTTCCGCGAGGCCGCGGTCATGGACAATGCGTCTGAATTCGGGATCCTCTTCAAGATCTACATGCCGATGAACTGGGGGGTAACGACGGCGCTGTCGATCGTCTGCTTCATCTGGACGTGGAATGCGTTTTTGTGGCCGTTCCTCTCCGTGACCCGCACCGAGATGATGACGATCACCGTCGGCATCACGCAGGTCAACGATGCCTTCGGCGTCTACTACGCGCGCCAGCTGTCGGCGGCTGTATTGGCCGGCCTTCCAGTGGCGCTAGCCTACCTCTTCTTCCAGCGTCGAGTAACCGAAGCGATAACGCTCTCGGCAGGTATCAAGGGCTAAAACAAGGTCGCGCAAACCGGAAATCCAGATCCGACGGGCTCAGGGCTCGCCAGCGTGCGCGTGCCAGGTCGATCCGTCCGCGGCGAAGAGATGCAGGGCCGTGGTGTCGAACTTCAGCCGGACGGCGTCGCCCGGTTTGACGCTCGAAAGCCCGCGATCCTGCGCCGTCACCTGCGTCCCGTCCGCGAGCCGCGCATAGACGAGCGTTCGCTCGCCAAGGCGCTCGACAACGGTGACCGTGGCGGATGCGTCCCCGCCCTCCGCGACCACAGTCAGCGATTCCGGCCGCACTCCGAGTTCGCGCCAATCCACGTTGACGGGCCGGCCCGGAAGTTCGACAAGCGATCCATCCGTCAAGCGCGCATTGAGCCTGTCGCCTGGGCCCGACACCGTAACAGGCAGGATGTTCATGGCCGGAGACCCGACGAAGGCCGCGACGAATCGCGACGCCGGACGCGTATAGACCTCGACGGGTTTTCCCATCTGCTCTATCCGGCAATTGTTGAGGATCACGATGCGGTCGGCGAGCGTCATCGCTTCCACCTGGTCGTGGGTGACGTAGATCATCGTCGACTTCAAACGCTGATGCAATTCGGCGAGCTCGACGCGAGTACGGGCTCGAAGTGCTGCGTCCAGATTCGAGAGTGGCTCGTCGAACAGGAATGCCTTGGGCTCCTTGACGATCGCCCGCCCAATGGCAACGCGCTGGCGCTGCCCGCCGGAGAGTTGCGACGGCCGCCGGTGGAGCAACGCTTCGATCTCCAGGATACGCGCAGCCTCGGCGATCCGCTGGCGGATGACATCCGGCGCGACCCGAATGTTCCTTAGCCCGAAGGCCATGTTCTCCGCGACTGTCATATGCGGGTAAAGCGCATAGTTCTGGAAGACCATCGCAACGTTGCGCCTGCCCGGCGCAAGGTTTTCCGAGCGCACCCCGTCGATCGTCAGCGTGCCCTCGTCAATGCTTTCAAGGCCGGCGATCATCCGGAGCAGCGTCGTCTTGCCAGAACCGGACGGACCGAGAAACACGACCAGCTCTCCCGGCTCAATGTCCAGGCTCACGTCGCGGATCACATCGACTGCGCCAAAGTGCTTCGACACGCCCGACAACGCGATTCCCGTCATGCATGCGATCCTTCTTTCCTGCATAATTTCGGATAAATACCCGATGTCAAGGAATGTGGAGCTACGGCACAATAAGCGCCTCATCGCTGGTCGCCGGAACAGCTGCCAGCTGTCCTGCCACCGGGTCATGGCGTTGGCGAAAGGCAAGAAGGCCGCGGCCGACTAAGGCCGCCTGCGCCCTTCAGTAGATTCTTCTGACTTTAGTCTGCGAGTTCGCAAACACCTCATCGGGAACGAAGAAGTCGCCCGCGAGTTGATCGGCGGCGCCGGGCGCGTATACCGAAAAATCCGTCACGCCTTCGGCGCGCAGCACCTCTTCGTCGATGTAGAAATTGCCGGTCGCCTCACGCGACGGGCGCAGGAAGATCGCATGTGCGGCGTCGGCCATGATGTCGGGCGAGCGGCTCATCGCCGCCACCGTCGCCCCGCCCAGAAGGTTGCGCACCGCGGCCGTGTCGATGGTCGAGATCGGCCAAAGTGAATTCACCGCGATGCCGTCCTTGGCGAATTCCGCGCTCATGCCAAGCGTGCACATCGACATGCCGAACTTCGCCATCGTGTAGGCGACATGGTTCTTGAACCACTTGGCCTTCATGTCGAGCGGCGGCGCCAGATTCAGGATGTGAGGGTTCTTGGCCAACTTCAGGTGCGGAATGCACATTTTGGAGACCAGGAACGTGCCGCGCGTGTTGATCTGATGCATCAAATCGTAGCGCTTCATGTCGGTCTCCAGCGTGCCGGTGAGCTGGATGGCGCTGGCATTGTTGACGCAGATGTCGATGCCGCCGAACCGCTCCACGGTTTTCGCCACCGCCTCGGCGACCTGCGCTTCGTCGCGGATGTCGCAAAGCACCGGCAGCGCCTTGCCGCCCGCCTGCTCGATTTCTTGCGCCGCGGTGTAGATGGTGCCCGGTAGCTTCGGATGCGGCTCGGCGGTCTTGGCAGCGATCGTCACATTGGCGCCGTCGCGCGCTGCCCTGAGCGCGATCGCCAGCCCGATGCCGCGCGATCCGCCCGAGATGAACAGCGTCTTTCCGTTGAGCGACATCCTTCGCCTCCCTCTGCAATAAGGGAGGCAACTTGCGCGGCAGACAGCCGTGGCGCAAGGGGCAAGACGGATTACGCAGCGTCGTGCCGGAAGGCCTATACCAGCACCAGCCCCTGCCGCATGGCAGTCGCGATCGCGTCCGTCCGGTTTGCGGCGCCAAGCTTGATCAGGATGGCGGCGACATGGAACTTCGCCGTGTGGACCGAAATGTTGAGCCGCCGGGCGATCACCTTGTTCGGGGCGCCTTCGGCGAGCAGCGCCAGCACCTCCGCCTCGCGCGGCGACAGGGCCGGACGCGCCGGATTGTCATCCGTGACGTCCTCTTCGGCGAGCCCGTCATGGAAATCGCCATGCGCAACCTCCGATGGCCCTGCCCTGTCGATGCGATAGCCGGAAGCTGCGAGCCGCGCCGCGGCGACGATCAACAGGCCATCGGCCAACGACGGCAGCACGGCGACCACATTGCCGGGAAGCCGCTCGTGTCCGCTGCGGCGGGACAGCAGCACAACAGGCATCGTCGAGCCGACAGCCCGGCTTTCCAAGGCCGCATCGTCTGTCAC
>NZ_RZRX01000429.1:0-2999 GCF_003997405.1 Mesorhizobium sp. M2A.F.Ca.ET.042.01.1.1 | reverse complement strand
GGCGCGCAAAGCGGCGCCCGACAAAGCGAGGAAGTCGCCGCCTTCGAAGGCGATGCGGCCGGCATCGGGCTCAATCAGCCGCAGCACCAGCCTTGCAATGGTCGATTTGCCGCTGCCGGACGGGCCGGCGAGCGCCAGCGTCTCCGCCGGGCCGACTTCGAAGGACACCTCGTCGACTGCCGCGAAAGGCTTGCCGCCGCGATGATAGCGCTTGGTGAGATTGGAGACGGCAAGCAGGCTCATGCCGAGATGCCCTGTCGGTCAAGCAGCGGCTCGGCGTCGAGGCCAAGATGAGCGTCGAGCAAGCCGCGCGTATAGGCATGCTGCGGCGCGTTGACGATTTGATTGGTCTCGCCGAGCTCGACCAGTTCACCATGGCGCAGCACCGCGATGCGATTGGCGAGCGAGGCGGCGAGCGCGATGTCGTGGCTGATGAAGATGAGCGCCATGCCATCCTCCGTGACCAGCCTGCGGATCAGGGCGGCGATCTCGGCCTGGACGATGGTGTCGAGCGCGCTGGTCGCTTCGTCGGCGATCAGGAGTTTCGGTCCGGCGGCGATTGCCGCAGCGATGGCCACTCGCTGCTTCTGCCCGCCGGAGAGCTGGTGGGGGTAGGCGTGGAGAGCGGCGTCGGGATAGGGGAGGCGGACGCGTTCGAGCAGGGTTTTGGCCTTGGCGATGGCTTCGCGCCAAGTGAGGTCGAGATGGGTGCGCGCCACCTCGGCGATCTGCTTGCCGACTGGCATGACCGGGTCGAGACTGGAGGAGGGATCCTGGAAGACAAAGCCGATGTCACGGCCGAGGAGGGGGTGGCTTGTGGCAAGTGCGGACGGTTGGCGATCCTTCGCCCCCCTCTCTGTCCTGCCGGACATCTCCCCCTCAAGGGGGGAGATTAGCTCGTGATCTCCGCCTTCGCCAATTTTCGAGGTTGCAAGAAGAGAGCCAGCGACGGAGCTGCCAATCTCCCCCCTTGTGGGGGAGATGTCCGGCAGGACAGAGGGGGGCGCGAAGGAATGAGGCGCTTGCGATTTCGGTATCTTCCAACTGATGGTCCCGCCAATCTCGGTACCCCGCGCCAACAACCCCACGACTGCCAGCGCCAGCGTGCTCTTGCCCGAACCGCTTTCGCCGATGATCGCCAAGCGCTCGCCTTCGAGAACGTCCAGGCTGACGCCCTTCAGCGCCACCACCTCGGCGCCGTCGCGCCGATAGGCAACTCTCAGATCGCGAATGGAAAGCAGCGCGGTCACGACAGGCTCCTGCGCACCGCGGTGCTTTCCACCACGCCCTCGCCGGCGAGGTAGACGCCGAGCACCGTCAGCACGAGCGCGATGCCGGGTACGACCGACAGGAACGGCGCGGTGCGCAGCACGGTGCGTCCCTCGGCGATCATGCCGCCCCAGGTGACGCGATTGGGATCGCCGAGGCCGAGGAAGGAAAGCGCGGCCTCGGTGAGGATCGCAGCCGCGACGATCACCGAGGACAGCGCCAGCACCGGCGGCAGTGCGTTGGGCAGCACCTCGCGAAAGGCGATCTCCAGCGGGTGCATGCCGATGACGCGGGCGCCGGCGACGTAGTCGCGTTCACGGATCGACAGCACTTCCGCGCGGGCGACGCGCGCGGGTCCGGTCCAGGCGCTGAGCGCGATCGCCGCGACGACCGCGCCCAGCGAAGGCCCGACGATGCTTACGAAGGCGAGCGCCAACAGGAAGCTCGGCACGGTCTGGAAGGCGTCTGTGATGCGCATCAGCACCTCATCGACCAGCCCTCCGGCGAAGCCGGCCAAGGTGCCGACCACGGCGCCGATCAGGAGCGCGGCGGCAGCCGCCGCCAGGCCGACCGCCAATGAGGTACGGGCGCCGTGGAACAGCTCCGCCAGCACGTCGCGGCCGAGCCGGTCGGTGCCGAGCGGCAGCCGCCAGCCCTGGAAGGGCGGCAGCAGCGCCGGGCCGGCGATCGCCTGCGGGTCGCCGGGAAAAAACAGCGGCGCGGCCAGCGCCATGACGACGAGCAAGGCGAGGATCGAGGCACCGGCGATCGCTTCCGGCGTGCGGAAGAAACGGCGCAGGCGGTTCATGCGCTTGCCTCGCCGGCGCCGACGCGCGGATCGAGGATAGCGTAGGCGAGGTCGACCAGAAGGTTGATGAGGATGACGAGGACGGCGCTGACTAGGATGATGCCGAGCAGCAGCGGCGTGTCGCGTCCGGCGACGGCCTCCTGCGCCAGGCGGCCGAGGCCGGGCACGGCGAAGACGCTTTCGATGACGACGCTGCCGCCAAGCATCTGCGCCGATTGCAGGCCGAGCATGGTGACCAATGGCAGAAGGGCGTTGCGGGCGACATGGGCAAGCACGACGCGGCGGCGGGGCAGGCCCCTGGCGCGGGCGGCGAGGACAAAATCCTGCCGCCAGGCCTCAGCCATGCCGGCGCGCATCATGCGCAGATAGAGCGCGAGATAAATGAAGCCGAGCGCCGAGACCGGCAGCACGAGATGGATGGCGATGTCGGCGGCGCGGGAAAATCCGGTTTTGCCGGAGGCGATGGTCTCGATGCCGCCGATCGGCAGCCAGCGCAGGTCGACGGCGAAGACGACGATGAGCATGAGGCCAAGCCAGAAGCCGGGCACCGCATAGAGCGCCAGCGAGCCGATCGACAGGAAGCGGTCGCGGAAACTGCCGGGCGCAGCACCTGCATAGATGCCGAGCGCAGAGCCAAGGCCGAAGGAGAGCGCGGTGGCGCTGCCCATCAGGACCAGGGTGGTCGGCAGGCGTTCGAGGATGATCTCGCGGATCGGCCGCGAGAAGGTAACGGACTGGCCGAGGTCGAGGTGCAGCAAGGCCCAGAGGTAATTGGCGAGGCGGGTGAGCTCCGACTGGTCGAGGCCCCAACGATGGCGCAGCAGTTCGATCATGCCGGCGTCGCCGCCGGTCGAGACGATATAGGCGTCGACCGCATCGCCCGGAGCGGCTTCGAGGAGGAGGAAGCTGCCGATGACGACGA
>NZ_RZRX01000428.1:0-3145 GCF_003997405.1 Mesorhizobium sp. M2A.F.Ca.ET.042.01.1.1 | reverse complement strand
CACCATGTCGACGGCGAGGTTGATCAGCACGAAGAGCAGCGCGAAGACCAGGACGATGCCCTGGATCAGCGGCAGGTCGCGGTTGATGACGGCGTCGATCGCCATGTTGCCGAGGCCCTCATAGGAAAACAGCCGCTCGACGATGACGGTGCCGCCGATGAGGAAGGTGAATTGCACGCCGACCAGCGTCAGCGTCGGCAGGGCCGCGTTCTTCAGCGCCTCGCGCAGGATGACCTGCGTCTCGGAAAAACCCTTCACACGCGCAAGCACGACATAGTCGAGGTCGAGCACTTCCTTCAGCGACTGTTTGAGCAACTGCGCGATGATCGCCGCCAGCGGCAGCGCCAAGGCCACGGCCGGCATCAGCATGTGTTTCAGCAGGTCCCAGGTGAGGTCGAAACGCAGCCTGAGAATGCTCTCGACAAGATAGAACTGGGTCACGAAAGGCAGGTCGAGCTGCGGCGACACCCGGCCGGAAATGTCGAACACCGGCACCAGCACGCCGAACAAAAGGATCAGCACCAGGCCCCACAGGAAATCGGGAATGGAGAGCGTCGCGCCGCTGGCGATGTCGATGCCGGCCTCGATGGCCGTGCCGCGCGAGCGCGCGCCGAGGATCGCGGCGGTGGCGCCGAGCGCGATCGCCATCAGCAGCGCCACAGTCGCCAGCTCCAGCGTCGCCGGCAGCCGGTCGAAGACCAGGCCGAGCACGTCCTGGCGCAGCGAGATCGAGGTGCCGAAATCGCCATGCAGCACGCCGCCGAGCCAGATGAAGAATTGCTGCACGATTGACTTGTCGAGCCCGTAGAGCGCGCGCAGCCGGGCGATGTCGTCATCGCTGGCGCCGGGCGGCAGCATCATGGCGATCGGGTCGCCGGGCGCGATGCGGATGACGACGAAGACGACGATGGCGACGCCAAACAGCGTCACCAGCATCGTCAACAGACGAACGAGGAATCTCTGTAGCAGCATGCGTGCGTAATCACTCTGAGCGGACTCCCCCTCATCCGGCCGCTTCGCGGCCACATTCTCCCCGGTGGGGAGACGAGGCTGGCTCAGCCGTCGGCGACCTCTTCTCCCCTGGGGGAGAAGGTGGCCCGAAGGGCCGGATGAGGGGGCTGCGTCGTTGAAGGAGGCACGCTACCGCGCCTCCTCATTTCGATCAGGCGGCCGGGGTCATCAGCGCCGGCAACAGCGCGCCGGACACGTGCTGCACGACATTGACCTTCTTCGAATGCACGATCGGCTGCGCATACTGGATCAGCGGCAGCACATAGGCCTGCTCGGCGATGTATTTGTCGACCGCCTTCCAGCCGGCTATGCGCTTGGCCTCGTCCTTCTCGCCCCAGAGCGGGTTGATCATGTCGATCAGGTCCTTGCTGTCCCACACCGAATGCGGGCTTGGACCGTACATGGCGAAACCGGTCGAGGTGGTCGGGTCGCCGATGGAGTTGCCCCAATTGTAGAAGGCGGCCGGCGCCAGCTTGTCGGCGGCGCGCAGCTCGTAATGTTTGGCGATCTCATAGACCTCGATCTTGGCCTCGATGCCGACCTTGCGCCACATGCCGACGATCGCCTGGATCATCTCATAGTCCTTGGGCTTGAAGCCTTTGGTGGTCTGGATGGTGAACTTGACCGGCTTCTTGGTCGAATAGCCCGAGGCGGCGAGCAACTCCTTGGCTTTCTCCGGGTTGTGCTCAACCTTGATCGAGGGATCGAAGGCCGTGTATTCCGGCGTCTCCAGCGTCGCGATCGGCTGGCCGTAGCCGCGCAGCAGGCGCTTGACCAGGAGTTCCTTGTCGACCGCCATCACGGCCGCCTGGCGGACGTTCTTATCCAGCATCGCCTCGATGTCGTTGAAGAAGATCATGCCGATGTCGGAGACGTTCTTGATCGAGCCGGCAAGCCCGTCCTTGGCGATCAGCCGGTCGTACTCCTCATAGGGGATTTCGAGCGTCACCTGCGAGGAGCCGGACTCGATCTCGGCGACGCGGCTCGCCGCGTCCGTGACGAACTTGATCGTCACATTCTCGAAAGCCGGCTTCGTGCCCCAATAATGTGGATTGGCCTTCAGCCGCAGGAAGGCGTTGCGCTCGAACTTGTCGACCATATACGGCCCAGTGCCGATCGGCGCCTTCTCGAAGCCTTCGGCCCCGACCTTCTCGTAATAGGCTTTCGGGAGGATGTAGCCGGTCAGGAACGACATCCACTTGAAATAGACCGGGTCGAACTGCACGACGTCGCCGGTGATCTTGTTGCCGTCGATCTTGAAATTGTTGACGTTCTTCCAGACGAACTGGATCGGGTTGCCGGTCTTCTCGTCGCCGGCGCGGGTCAGCGACCACACGACGTCTTCCGGCGTGAAGGGCGAGCCGTCATGCCATTTGACGCCTTCGCGCACCGTCATCATCACCTTGGTGCGGTCGTCGTTCCAGCCCCATTCGGTGAGCAGTCCTGGCGTGAAGGAGAGGTCCGGCTTCTGGCCGATGATCTGGTCGAACACCGACTGGTAGAGGCCCTGGATCGTCGGATTTACCGCCGACGGGCCGGTCGTCGGATCCCAGGAGGGCAGGTTGACATTGTAGGCGATGGTGAGCTCGTCGGCCGCCTTGGCCGCCCTCGGCAGGCCAAGCGTCGCCGCGCCGATCGCGGCGGCGCCATATCCAAGCAAGTCGCGTCTGTTGATGGTCATGGTCGTTCCCCTTGTTGGTTGTCTTTAATTTGCGCGGCGTCATCGTCTGTTCAGGCACCCGGGCAACCGCGCGCTTCCCGTCCTGGAATTCTAGTTTCCTCCCAGCTGTTGGGCGAGCATGAAGCCGGAGGCCGCGCCCGTGCCGGCGCCGGGCCATGTCGCGGCTCCGGTGAGGTACAGGTTGGCGACGGGCGTGTTCCAGCGCGCGAAGCCGCGCGCCGGGCGGAAGAGAAAATTCTGCGCGAGATGGTGACTGCCGCAGATCTGGTCGCCGCCGACGAGGTTCGGGTTTTCGCGTTCGAGATCGAGCGGCGAGAAGATCGCGCGGCCAAGGATTTTCTGTCGCAATCCCGGCGCATAGCTCTCGATGATGTCGAGCACGCGCTCGGCAAAGGCGGCCTTGACCGCGTCCCAGTGCGCGGGCGCGATGCTGCCGGCAGCATCGCGCCCGCG
>NZ_RZRX01000427.1:0-3149 GCF_003997405.1 Mesorhizobium sp. M2A.F.Ca.ET.042.01.1.1 | reverse complement strand
CTGCCAATCCCCCCCCTTGTGGGGGAGATGTCCGGCAGGACAGAGGGGGGCGCCGTGGAGCGCAAACCTCGCGGAACTGCGGAGGCACAAATGCCTGACCGGTCCTTCCTCAACTGGCCCTTCTTCGAAGACCGCCACCGCGACCTCGCCGACCGTCTCGACGCCTGGTGCGCGAAAAACCTCCCCGTCGATCACCACGACGTCGATGCCGCATGCCGCGAGCTCGTCGCGAAACTCGGCCGCGATGGCTGGCTGAAGCCGACGGCGCTCGACCTGGCCAACCCCGGACCGCTCGATGTCCGCACGCTCTGCATCACCCGTGAGACGCTCGCCCGCCACGATGGCCTCGCCGACTTCGCCTTCGCCATGCAGGGGCTTGGCACCGGCGCGATCTCGCTGTTCGGGACGCCGGACCAGCAGCGCTGGCTTGCGAAGACGCGGGCGGGGGAGGCGATCTCGGCCTTCGCGTTGTCGGAGCCGCGCTCGGGATCCGATGTCGCCAACATGGAGATGTCGGCCGTCCGCGAAGGCGACGATTATCTGCTTTCAGGCGAAAAGACCTGGATCTCCAATGGCGGCATCGCCGACCTTTATGTCGTCTTCGCCCGCACCAACGAGGCGCCCGGCGCCAAGGGGATTTCCGCTTTCATCGTGCCGGCCGACACGAAGGGTCTCAGCATCGCCGAACGGCTCGAGGTCATTGCTCCTCACCCGCTGGCGCGGCTCTCCTTCGACACTGTCCGCATTCCGGCTTCCGCCCTGATCGGTAAGCCCGGCGACGGTTTCCGCATCGCCATGTCGGTGCTCGACGTGTTCCGCTCGACTGTTGGCGCGGCAGCGCTTGGCTTCGCGCGGCGCGCGTTGGACGAGAGCGTCAGCAGAGCCGCCGAGCGCAAACTGTTCGGCGCGCCGATGGCGGAGCTGCAGATGGTGCAGGGCCACATCGCCGACATGGCGCTCGATGTCGATGCCGCCGCGCTGCTCATCTACCGCGCCGCATGGACCAAGGACATGGGCGCCGCGCGGGTGACGCGCGAGGCCGCCATGGCGAAGCTCTTCGCCACCGACAAGGCGCAGGAGGTGATCGACAAGGCGGTGCAGCTGCATGGCGGCGACGGCGTGCGCAAGGGCCATATCGTCGAGAGCCTTTACCGCGAAATAAGGGCGCTGCGCATCTATGAGGGCGCCTCCGACGTGCAGAAGGTGGTGATCGCCAGGCAGGTCATGGGCGCGGCGTGAAACCTTTGCCAACCGCATCTGAAATGGGGGGAGACATGCACACCATCCTGCAGCCTGAGGGCTGGGCCAAACCGGTCGGCTATGCCAATGGCGTGGCCGCGCGTGGCCGGCTTGTCTTTATCGGCGGCCAGGTCGGCTGGAACGCCGAGTGCAAATTCGAGACCGACGACTTCGTCGGCCAGGTGCGCCAGACGCTCGCCAACGTCGTCGCCGTGCTGGCCGAAGCCGGCGGCGAGCCGCGGCACATCACCTCGATGACCTGGTATTTCACTGACAAGGCCGAATATGTCGGTAACCTCAAAGGCATCGGCGAGGCCTATCGCGCCGTTATCGGCCGGCACTTTCCGGCGATGGCGGCCATGCAGGTGGTGGCGCTGGTCGAGGACCGCGCCAAGGTCGAGATCCAGGCGACCGCGGTCATACCTGACTGACTACTGACGCAGTCCGGCCTGCTTCAGCAGCGGCAGCACGTGATCGCAGAAATAGGGCAGCTCCTGCGTGTAGTTGACGAAGGACAGCGCGATGCCCTGATAGCCATGCGCGGCGATGGAAGCCATGTCGGCGGCGATCGTTTCAGGGGTGCCGATCAGCGGGTAGGTTCCGGCGCCGCCGGCGAAGCGCTGGCGGTATCGGTCATAGGCATGCTGGTCATGCGATTGCGAGAATTCCTTCTTGCCAGCCATATGCGCATCGACCGCCTCGTGGTCGGCCAAAGTGACGGCATAGCGCGTGTAATAGGCCTGCGCCTCTTCCATGGTCGGGCGACAGACGACATGCGCAACTGTATAGACGCCGACGTTGCGGCCGACCTTGTCGGCACGTTCTCTGATGTCGGCGACATGCTTGCCGGCGTCGCTCATCTCGGAGAAGGTCGTGAACAGATAGTCGCATCTGGCGGCTGCGAAATCGCGGCCGGGGCCGCCGAAGGCAGCGTTCATGGTCACCGGGCGCGGAACCTGCAGGCTGGCCGGCCGGCTCACCGCCTCCTTCAGGCGATAGTAGGCGCCCTCATAATCGAGCGGCTCGCTCGAAGCGTAAAGCCGCTCCAGGATCTCGATCCATTCGGCCGCCTGGTCGTAGCCCTTCTCGACCAGCGGCGTGCCGAACATGCCAAATTCCTTCGGGTTCCAGCCGCAGACGATGTTGAGCCCCGCGCGCCCCTGGCTGATATGGTCGACCGTCGCCAGCGCCTTGGCGGCGTAGAGCGGATGCACGAGCGGCACATGCACGGTCATGAACAGGCCGATCTGCTCCGTGGCCGCGGCAAGGGCGGCGGCCCAGGTGAAAGTCTCGAAGGAGAATTCGCGCACCTTGTTGCGGCCGCCGAAGCCCCGCCAGCGTGCGATCGGCAGCATGAATTCCAGCCCGGCGCGGTCGGCGATCTGCGCCGCCGTCAGATTATCCTGCCAGCTTGCCGTCCAGCGCTCCGGCACATCGGTGATGGCAAGGCCGCCATCCGCGTTGGTCGAGAACACGCCAAGCTTCAGTCTGTTCGGGCCATGCAGGGGATGTGCTTTGATCATCTTGGAAACTCTTGGGCGGAACGCCACACGCTAGGCCGGCGTGAAAATATTTCAAGCCTGAAATAGCTTCGCCTCGTCGTCGTTTGCGGATATGGATTGGACAACATGAAAAGGGGATCGGCATGAACGAGTTCCGCCAGAAATGTATCAGCAGGACCAACCTGGTCGGGTCTTTTGCCGCCATTCCCCATCCGGTCGCCGTCGAGGTCATGGCATCGTCCGGGCTCGATTTCCTGTGCATCGACTGGGAACACGCGCAGATCTCGCGCGAGACGATCGAGGCCATGGTGCGGGCGGCCGACGTGCATCGCGTGCCGGCCATGGTGCGCGTTCCCGGCCATGCGCCGGAGGCGATCCAGGCGGCGCTGGACAGCGGCGCACAAGGCG
>NZ_RZRX01000426.1:0-3150 GCF_003997405.1 Mesorhizobium sp. M2A.F.Ca.ET.042.01.1.1 | reverse complement strand
GGGCGGGGCCAGCTTGTTCTTGACCACCTTGACGCGGGTCTGGTTGCCCACGACCTCGTCGCGGTCCTTGACCGAGCCGATGCGGCGGATGTCGAGGCGCACCGAGGCGTAGAATTTCAGCGCGTTGCCGCCGGTCGTGGTCTCGGGCGAGCCGAACATGACACCGATCTTCATGCGGATCTGGTTGATGAAGATGACCATGGTGTTGGAGCGCGAGATCGAGGCGGTCAGCTTGCGCAGCGCCTGGCTCATCAGGCGGGCCTGGAGACCGGGCAGCGCGTCGCCCATCTCGCCCTCGATTTCAGCGCGCGGCGTCAGCGCCGCGACCGAATCGACCACCAGCACGTCGATGGCGCCCGAACGCACCAGCGTGTCGCAGATTTCCAGCGCCTGCTCGCCGGTGTCGGGCTGCGAGATCAGGAGGTTCTCGAGGTCGACGCCGAGCTTGCGGGCATAGACCGGATCGAGCGCGTGCTCGGCATCGACGAAGGCGCAGATGCCGCCCTTCTTCTGCGCTTCCGCAACCGTGTGCAGCGCCAGCGTCGTCTTGCCCGAGCTTTCCGGCCCATAGATCTCGACGATACGGCCGCGCGGCAGTCCGCCGACGCCAAGCGCGATGTCGAGGCCGAGCGAGCCGGTCGGCACGGTTTCGATCTCGACTGCCTGCTCGTTGGCGCCGAGCCGCATGATCGAGCCCTTGCCGAAAGCGCGCTCGATTTGCGACAGCGCCGCGTCCAGAGCCTTTGATTTGTCCACTGCCTTATCCTCTACAAGCCGCAAAGTATTCTGAGCCATGATACATCACCCCTTGGTCGTCAATGAAGGCCGGACAATCCGTGATCCCTGCTGTTTTGTACCTTTTTTGTTCTCATTTGGCAAGGGGCAACAAATAACTGAAAAACAATCAATATCTGGATTTGTTCTATTTTTGTCTCACCAGGGCTAGTGCGGAGCACAACCGCTGGTCCAGAAAAGACTTCGATGTCCGGCCATCCCGAATCGCGACCCCGATTGCAGGGTGCCCCGGGGAAACCTAGTGTGCGCAGCCGCACGATCAATGAAAGTCAGCGACCCGAAATGCCGACATCCCCAGCTATCCTGGCCCCAACGATCCTGGCTTTGGGCGGCGCCCATATCGACCGGCGTGGCCAGGTCTCGGGTACCTATGTGCCAGCCGCCTCCAATCCCGGCATGATGCGCGAGGATGTCGGCGGCGTCGTTTTCAACGCGCTGCGCAGCGTGGTGAAGCGCGGCGTGTCTGCCGCGCTGATCTCGGTGCGCGGCGGCGACGCGGCGGCGGACTCGGTCGCCTCGGCGATCGACAACGCTGGGATAACGGACCTCTCGGTGGTGTTCCTCGACCGCACGACGCCGAGCTACACGGCGCTGATCGACGCCGAGGGCGAATTGATCGTCGGACTGGCCGACATGGCGCTCTATGATCTCGCGTTCCCCAAGCAGATGAGGCGTTCCAAGGTGCGCGAGGCGATCGCCGCGGCCGACGCTATCCTGTGCGACGCTAACCTGCCGACCGCGGCGCTGGAGCGCCTGGTTGCGCTCGCCGGCGACCGGCCGGTCTTCGCCATCGCCGTCTCGCCAGCCAAGGTCGTCCGCCTGGCGCCTCTGCTCAGTGATCTGTCGCTGCTCTTCATGAACCGCCGCGAAGCCGCCGCGCTGGTTGGCGCCGAAATGTCAGGAGAAGCCCTTGTCGACGCACTCAGGCAGGTCGGCCTGAACGCCGGCGTGATCACCGCCGGCAGCGCTCCGGTGCTGGGCTTCGACGACGCCGGCATCTTCGAAATCGACCCGCCCGCGCCGCGCCGGGTCGCCGACGTGACCGGCGCCGGCGATGCGCTGACCGGCGCAACGGTTGCCGCCCTGCTGCACGGCCTGCCGCTGCGCGCAGCGCTGCGCGAGGGCGTGGCGGCCGCGATGCTCGCCATCGAGAGTTCCGAGGCCGTGCCATCCTTCACGACCGCCAATTTCACGCAGGCGCTTGCCCTTGTGCCGGAGGCACGGGAGGTGGCATAGGGCCACCGACAATCTACTTCCTCCTTGTCGGAGACAGCCATGACGCCCGAGACCGCCCGCCCCTTCGTCGACATCCACCCGCCCGTGGCGGAGGCGCTTGCCGCCGGCCGGCCCGTGGTGGCGCTGGAATCCACCATCATCACCCACGGCATGCCCTACCCCGACAATGGCGCCATGGCGGCCAAGGTCGAGCAGATCATCGCCGATGCCGGCGCGGTGCCGGCGACGATAGCCGTGGTCGACGGCCGCATCAAGATCGGCCTCTCGGACGGCGAACGCGAATCGCTCGCCATGACCGGCGACGCCATGAAGCTGTCGCGCGCCGATCTCGGCTTCGCGGTCGCTCAAAAGCGCACGGGCGGCACCACGGTTGCGGCCACGATGATCGCCGCGCATATGGCCGGGGTAAAGGTGTTCGCCACCGGCGGCATCGGCGGCGTCCACAAGGGCGCCGAAAAAAGCTTCGACATCTCGGCCGACCTCGACGAGCTGGCGCGCACGCCCGTCATCGTCGTCTCGGCCGGCGCCAAGGCGATCCTCGACATCGAAAAGACGCTGGAAGTGCTCGAAACGCGCGGCGTGCCGGTCATCGGCCATGGCAGCGAGACCATGCCGGCTTTCTGGTCGAGGCAATCGCCCTTCCGCGCACCGCTGACGCTGCACGCGCCTGAGGACATCGCTCATTTCTACCGCACGCGCCAGGCGCTGGGCCTGGGCGGCGGCATTCTGGTCGCCAATCCCGTGCCGCAGAATGACGAGATCCCGGCCGACGAAATGGCCGGCTATATCGACGCCGCGCAGAAGGCCGCCGAGGCGCAGAACGTCACCGGCAAGGCGGTGACTCCCTTCCTCTTGTCGAAGATCCTGGAACTCACCGGCGGCCGCAGCCTCAAGACCAACATCGCGCTGGTCGAGAACAATGCCCGGCTCGCCGCAGAGATCGCCAAGGCGCTGTAAGGGCGCACGTCGAAGGCCCCCTCACCGGATTGCCAAGGCCGAATTGCGAAGAGCAATTCGGGGCAATCCGACCTCTCCCCAAGGGGAGAGGAGCTGACAGAGCCTGCGCCAACCTCTTCTCCCCAACGGGGAGGAGGTGGCCGCGAAGCGGCCGGATGAGGG
>NZ_RZRX01000425.1:0-3159 GCF_003997405.1 Mesorhizobium sp. M2A.F.Ca.ET.042.01.1.1 | reverse complement strand
CTGGCCGATCGTTCTGATGAACCTCGTGGGCGCGGCGAAGTTCATGGCTCTCGCGCTTGTCAGGCGGCCGGGTCGACAGCCGCGGTCGGGCCACGAGACCGTCGAGGCCAGGGCGGAGGCCAGCGCGCGATGAGCCGGCGCCCGACCCTGCCGATGCTCAACCAGGCGCTCGGCCGCCGGCAGCTCGGCCTGCTGCCGATCGTCGTCGCGCTCGGGCTTGCGAGTGCTGCCCTCGAAGGCTTCGGCATCGGGCTGATCATCCCGCTGCTCGGCATCATCATGGGGCATGGCGACACGGCCGGCATGGCGGGCTTCTCGGCCCTCCTGCAGAAGGTCGGCGCCGGGCTCGGCGAGCGCGAGCGGCTGATCGCGATCGCGGCCGCGATCCTCGGCTCGATCCTCTTGAAGAACCTGCTCGCCTTCGCCAATTCGGTGCTCACCGCCCATATCTACGGCAAGGCCAGCCAGGCGATCCGCGGCGCGCTCGCCGAGCGGCTGCTCGCTATCGGCTATCCTTTCTTCCTGAAGGAGAGCCCCGGGCGGCTGCTCAACATCATCTCCAGCGAATCCTGGCGGGCGTCGGACGCCATCCAGGCGATGCTGGGCTCGATCGTCAGCGCCTCGGCCGCGATCATCCTGCTCGTCTTCCTGCTGCTGCTCTCCTGGCAGATGACGCTGCTGGTGATGCTCGGGCTGGCGCTTGTCCAGGTCGCGCATATGGCGCTGTCGGCGCATCTGAGAAAGCCGAGCCGAAGCGTTGCCTCGCGCAACAGCGCCTTGGCTTCGCGGATGCTGCACCTGGTCCATGCCGGCCGGCTGATCCGCATCTTCGGCCAGGAGGCGCGCGAGAAGGCGGCGTTCGAGGCGGCGTCGGACGGCGTGCGCCGGGCGGCCTTCCAGCTTTCCAACCGCCAGGGCGCACTGGCGCCGCTGACCGAAGTGCTGCACGCCATGCTCTTCCTCGCGGTGGTGATCGGGGCCTGGCTGGCGGGTCTGAGCTTCCCGATGGTCGCCGCCTTCCTGATCCTGCTCTACCGGCTGCAGCCGCATGTCAGGGCCCTGCAGATGACATGGAGCCAATTACAGGGGCTTTCCGGCTCGCTGGAGGAAGTGACCTGGCTGCTCGACCCCGAGGGCAAGCCGGCGGCGCCGCAAGGCGGCCGGCCGTTCGCGTCTTTAAGCGAAAAAATCGCCTTCGAGGGCGTAAGCTTCAGCTATGCCAATGAGGAGCAGCGCGCGGCGGTGCTGCACGCGGCGAGCTTCGACATAAGGAGCGGTCGCTCGACGGCGCTGATCGGCCGCTCCGGCGCCGGCAAGACGACCATCGTCAACCTGCTCTGCCGCTTCGTCGAGCCGGACGGCGGCCGCATCCTCGTCGACGGCGCGCCGCTCGGCGAGATCGATCCGGTCGCATGGCGGGCGCATATCGCCCTGGCCAGCCAGGAGCTTGAGCTGGTGGACGGCACCATCCTCGACAACATCACCTACGGCAAGGACACAGCGAGCGAGGAAGAAGCGCGCCGTGCGGCCGCGCTCGCCGAGGCGCATGAGTTCATCGAGCGACTGCCGCAGGGCTACCAGACGGTCGTCGGCTATCGCGGCGTCAACCTGTCGGCCGGCCAGAGGCAGCGCATCGCGCTCGCCCGCGCGCTGGTGCGCGACCCCGACATCCTGATCCTCGACGAGGCCACCAACGCTGTCGACGGGCTTTCGGAAGCGGCGATCGTGGAAACGCTGAAGTCGCGCGCCGGCCGCCGCACCACGATCGTCATCAGCCACCACCACTCGACGATCTCGTTCTGCGACGACCTGGTGATGCTGGAGCATGGACGGGTGAGGAAGCAGGTGCCCTTCGCCGAACTCGCGGCGCGCAGCATGGATGAGTTGTACCAGCCGGAGTGAGGGCTGGGATCTCCCCCCTCGAGGGGGAGATGTCGCCGAAGGCGACAGAGGGGGTCGCCGCGCATGAAGCGCCAACCCCCTGGGTGGCGAGCGATGAGGTCGGCGATCTACGCGAGACGACCCCTTCTGGCCTGCCGGCCATCTCCCCCTCGAGGGGGGAGATTACGCGCTCGGTGGCTTTCGCCAAATGTCAGCGTTGCCGAAGTGGGTTCCTCACCCCGCCATCGCCAACGGCGCGGCGCTCTTGTTGGGGATCTGGATGTCGATCTCCAGCGTCGACATGGTAGCGCCGCGGTCCATCGAGACCTGGAGGTAGTCCTGGTCGATCTGCACGTGCTTGGCGATGACCGCCATGATCTCCTCGCGCAGGATGGAGACGAGGTCGGGCTGGCCGCGGCTCTGGCGCTCATAGGCGAGTAGCAGCTGCAGCCGCTCGCGCGCTACCGGCGCGCTGGTGCGCCGCTTGAAGAGGTCGAGGATGCTCATGCGGCCCTCCTTCCGAGCAGCCGGTCGAGGAAGCCCTTGCGTTCGAAGGGGACGACCACCGGCAGGTCTTCGCCTTCCAGGCGCCTTGCCGCTTCGAGGTAAGCCTTTGCGGCACCATTGAGCGGTTCCGAGAGCGTGACGGGCGAGCCGAGGTTGGAGGCCCGCAGCACATCCTGGCTTTCCGGGATGATGCCGAGCAGCGGCGTGGAGAGGATCTCCAGCACGTCGTCGATCGACAGCATCTCGCCGCGCGCGGCGCGCGCCGCATCATAGCGCGTGACCAGCACGTGTTTTTGCACCAGCTCGCCCTGCTCGGCCTTCATGGTGCGGGCGTCGAGCAGGCCGATGATGCGGTCCGAGTCGCGCACCGACGAGACTTCCGGGTTGGTGACGATGACCGCCTCGTCGGCGAAGCGCATGGCAAGCTGAGCGCCACGCTCGATGCCGGCCGGGCTGTCGCAGAAGACATAGTCGAACACCGAGCGCAGCCGGGCGATGACTTCCGCTACGCCCTCTTCGGTGAGCGCGTCCTTGTCGCGGGTCTGCGAGGCCGGCAGCAGATAGAGCGTCTCCAGCCGCTTGTCGCGGATCAGCGCCTGCGACAGCTTCGCGGTGCCCTGGATGACATTGACGAGGTCGAACACCACGCGGCGCTCGGCGCCGCCGTGGCCAAGACCGGCAAGAAGGTGGCGCTGGTCGATTTCGACGTCGGCCTGCGCAACCTCGACCTTATCATGGGCGCCGAGCGCGGCCGTCGAGGTCGTCTTGCCG
>NZ_RZRX01000424.1:0-3188 GCF_003997405.1 Mesorhizobium sp. M2A.F.Ca.ET.042.01.1.1 | reverse complement strand
AGATCATACTGCTCGAAGCGGCTTTCCGTGCGCATCTCGATGACATCGCGAAAACCTTCGGTCGTGACCAGAGCGGTTTTCGCCCCGCGCCGCTCGATCAGCGCGTTGGTGGCGAGCGTCGTGCCGTGGATGATGATGCCGATCTCGGCCGCCGAAATGCCGGCATCGCGGATGACCGCGTCGATGCCGTCGAGGATCGCCTGCTCTGGCGCGGCATAATTGGTCAGCACCTTGGTTGAAAACATCTTTCCCCTGACATCGAGCGCGATGTCGGTGAAGGTGCCGCCAATGTCCGCGCCAAGGCGGATGTCATCTGCTCGGGAGGTCATGCCTTGGCCTTCTGCGAAGCGAGTGCTACGTCGCGCATTTCGGCGGCAAGCGAACCGGGCTTGCCTTTCGGCTTATATCTGCACTCCAGCGGGCAAGTGCGAAATCAAGAAATGCGGCTCATTCGAAAGTTCTTCTTTACTGTCTCCCAGGTTGGAAGACTTGTCTCGCGGCACTTGTCAGTCCGAAAGCGGAGTCGGTTTCGGCAAGGAAACCTTGAGGTCGCTGCGCCAGTCTTGCTGGGCCAGCCATCGATGAAGCGCGGCCACCGCCTTGACGCGCAGATGCCCGCGCGGGACCACAAGGTAGAAGCCAGGGACTTCCTCCGGCCGCATATCGGCAATGGCGTCGCGGCCGATCGGCGCGACCAGGGCGCCGGAGCGGAAATCCTCCTCGGCGTCGATCACGGAGACCAGGCCGACACCGATGCCTTGCAGGGTCGCCCGGCGCATCGTCGCCGCATCGTCGAAGCTGACGCTGCGGTCGCCGTCGGTCAGCTCCACGCCCAGGTGCCGCAATATGTCCGGCCACAGTCGCTTCGACTTGACCGTGTCGAGCAACGTGAGCTTCGTCAGATCCTGCGGCGACTTGATCTTCTCCCCGATCGCCGGCGTGCAGCAGATGATCTTCGGGTCCGGCACCAGGAGCGTCACATCATAGTCCGGCCAGTTGCCATAGCCCCACTGCACCGTCATGTCGATGTCGTCGCGACCGAAGTCGGGCAGGTCGACCATCGTCGTCAGGCGCAGGTCGGCGCCAGGCAGGATCTCACGGAACAGCGACAGCCTCGGCAGCAGGTAATGCGTGGCGAAATAGGGACTGGCATTGAGGTTGATGCGGTCGCGGTAGTTCGACTTGGTGACGCGGCGAACGCCTTCGGAAAATTCGTCGAAGCCGACCTTCACGTAGTGCGAAAGAAGGATCGCCTGCTCGGTCAGTTCGATCGAGCGGCCCTTGCGCTCGAACAGCGTCACCTGCAGCGTGTCTTCCAACAGCTTGATCTGCTGGCCGACGGCCTGCGGCGTGACCAGAAGCTCGTCGGCCGCCTGCCTAAAGCTCTTGTGCTGCGCGACGGCGTGGAAGACGCGAAGCGCATTGAGCGAAGGAAGGCGAAGCTTGCCGCTCATCGTAAATCCGCCTCCTTCCGTTCGAGACCCGTTGATCATGCGCTGCCAAACCGCAACAGTCGCTGGCTGCCGAAATGATTCTAAGCGTAGATGTAACCACCTGAAACAATGACGTTTTCGCCGGTCATATATGTGTTCTTCGGGCCGCCGGTCATCAACACCCATTCAGCGATTTCCGTCGGCTCGGCGCCGCGCCCGAGCGGGCTTGCCTTGGCCAGTTCTTCCAGGAAGCCGAGCGCTTTGGCCTTCTCCGTGGCCATGCCGGCCGGCGCCACGGAGTTCACCAGGATGCCGTCCTTCGCCACGTGATGCGCGAAGGACCGGGTCAGGCTGACGACGGCTGCCTTGGTCGCGGCATAGTGGGCGTTCTGAGGATGCGCCTTGAAGGCGTCGACCGAGGTCAGATTGACGATGCGGCCGCGCACCTGGGCTCTCGGCTCTTGCGTCTGCATATGGCGAACCGCGGCCACCATCATGTGGTAGGTGCCTTTGATGTTGATGCCGTTGGAGGCGTCCCAATCGGCGTCGGTGATCTCGAGCAGCGGGCGGCGCGGATAGATCGCGGCGCAGTTGATCAGCGTGTCGACGCGCCCGAGCTTGGCCGCGATAGCATCGAAGGCGGCATGGCATTGCGGGCCGATCTGGATGTCGCATGCGGCAGCCGCCGTCGGCAGGCCCTTGGCCGTTGCCGGATCGAGCGCGCTTTCCGCCGCTTCCTGGTTGATGTCGATGATGCCGATCTTTGCCGCCGCGGCCTCGACAGCCATCTTGGCCAGGAGGGCGCCGAGGCCGGCGCCGCCGCCAACGATCAGAACGGAAAGATCCTTCATTCCACTATCCCTTACTTGGTGCCGCTCGGCGAAGTCGGCCATGTCGGCATGATGTCGAAACGGGTGACGTCGGCCCACGCCGGCAACGCGAGCACGGCGACGACCATCTTTGCCACGTCATCGGGCTGCACCACCTTGCTGGCGTACATGGCGGCGCGCGCCTTGGCGTCGAGGATATCCTGGTAGAGCCGCGTCTCGACGCGGCCGGCGACGATCTCGGTGACGCGTATGCCGGAGGGGGAGAGGTCGGCGCGCAGCGCACCGGCAAAGCCGGAGATCGCCGCCTTGGTGGCTGCGTAGACGGCGATGTTGGAAAATGCCGCGTGGCCGGCGACGGAGCCGGTGAACAGGATATGGCCCGACTGCCGCTCGCGCATCTGCGGCACGACGAGGCGGGTGAGCAGGATCGCCGCAATGAGGTTCACCTCCAGCGTTGCGTCGATGTCGGCAATCTTCATGTCGGCGAAATTGCCGAGCGGCGGCATGATGCCGGCGTTGTTGATCAGCACATCGATGGTGAGATCCGCCAGCACCAATTCCAGCGCCTCGCGGTCGGTGACGTCGACGGCGATCGGCACGATGCCCGGACGCTCGGCCTGCAAGTCCTTCAGCGCCGCCTGGCTGCGGCCGACCGCGTAGACCTCATAGCCGGCGTCGCTGAGCGCGATCGCCATCGCCCGTCCTATGCCGCTCGTCGCCCCGGTGATGAAGGTTGTCGTCACTTCGGCTTCCCCATTTGCGGCTTCCCATTTGCCTGGATTTCAGTCTGCGGCGCGGGCCAGCGCCGCGAAACCAAGAAAACCAGCAAAAAGGAAAGATAAACTTTCGAAAGCTGGTGTGGCGTTTGAAACGTTCCACGCCGCCTGCGTCATTTTCAACGCCGTAAAGCAAAGAAATACAATGC